>JAUPLE010000286.1 GCA_030837085.1 Acidobacteriota bacterium
AAACCACGGGCGCGGATAACGACCCCGCGGAAGAGGCATGAAGATCATAATCGATCTCCGGGTAAAAAAACCTGGATATAACCTGGTGACCTTTTTGAGATTCCACGCTTATTTGAGAATCAGCCTTCAGCAGTTCTTTTAATTCAATCTCCTGGAAGTAACTTCGGTGTTTCTTTTCCTCTTTTTTTTCATCGGTGCGCGCAAAAAAGTCGGCGCGTCCGGTTTTTACCGGGAAATCGCCGGCCGGTTTAATGTCCCAGAGGCTGAACATGGTAGCCACAAATTCAGCGGCGATGGCATACCCCCTATCGGACGTCTCCCTTCCTTCCAGCAAATCCGAAGAGAGGAATTTCAACAATTTCCCGGCTTCTTTCGCGTTAATCGTATCGAAACCGGGTTTAAGAGGTTCCGGCACAGGTACAATTTCTGTTACCAGTGAAAAATTTTTCGAGGAGTCTTTATCATCATTTGCGGGTTTCTCCTTATTCTCCTGGCCGGCTAAGGGGGAACAGATCAAAAGAACCGTTATCAGGACACAACATAAGACCCAAACATCCAGTTTTACGTGTTTTTTTATTTTTTTCAATGAACACCTCCGTATCGAACTTCGATTATAACAGGAAAAGGAGCCGGATGCAAATCAATTGACCCGATGCGTGGACAGGAAATCGAGAAAGTAAAATTTTATTTTTTTAAATTCCCTGGAAGCCTCAATAGATAAGGTTTTCAAGCAGGTGCCCGGCGCTGGCGGTAAAATAGTTCCCCCACCAGGATATTGACAGATGAAATTATCTGTGATATATTGGCGTCTGTAAAGGATATAAATGATAGAAGCAGAAATACATGTTAGAAGTTTTAAGCCAGGCCAAAGAGTAGTAAATTTCCCAAAATGTTTTTTATCTCCCAAGAACCTTTCATCACGGGAAGGTTTTATCTCGCCAGGGCTGGAGCTGAAGGTGTTTAGACATGGAAAATAAAATAAACAAAAGGAAAATTAATAAATCGATCACCTATCCTTATAATAGAAAGGAAAAGGATGATAAGATGATTTTAAAGGAGGTTTAAATGAAAAACTTAACTAAATTGTTTATCTTAAGTATGGTGTTAGTGTTTGTCTACGTGGGTTGCGCCAAAGAGCCGACACAGGAAATTAATGATGCCAAGGCCGCTATTGATGCCGCCATCGCCGAAGGGGCCCAGACCTATTCCCCCGATCAGATCAAGGTAGTAAATGACGAGTATACTGCTGCCGTAGACCTGGCAAAAGCGACAACCGGTAAGCTTTTCAAAACCAATGACGAAGCAAAGCAGAAACTGATTAAAGTTAAAGCCGACGCCGAAGCTATAAAAGCTGAAATCCCCGCCAAGAAAGCCGCCGCAAAGCTCGCTGCTGAAACCGCACTGACTGAAGCCAAAGCGAAAGTAGAAGAAGCGAAAGTGTTGGTTACAAAAGCCCCTAAAAGCAAAGATACGAAGGCTGATATCGAAGCGTTTAACGCCGATTTGACCGCCCTGGACGGCACCGTTGCCGAAGTGCAGAAAATGATCGACAGCGAAGATTATTTTGGCGCTTCCGACAAAGCTAAAACCATCAATGAGAAAGCCGCCGGTATTTCTGAGCAGATCAATGCCGCTATCGAAAAAGTGGCTGCGAAGAAAAAAGGCAGAAGGTAAAGCATACTAGTTGTGAAACTTGAGTGAATGCGGATTTTATTTTTAATCCCTTTCTTCGTAAGCAGTCTATGGTTCATGGGCTGCAGTGGGTCGCCAGTCCCTCCGGAGATACGACAGGCGGAACTTCAAAACGCCGACCTCTGGAGGGCTGGCTCCTCTATCCATGCCGCCCCTGAGTACAGCAAATACCAGGCTGATCTCAGGGACGCCAATTTAAGATTCCTTAAAGAAAAATCAAAATTCGTTTGGTTCAGAAGATACCGCCCGATTGCCGACGAATTTAAAAAAATACTGAAAGCGGGAGAGCAAATCGGCGAAAAAGTTCGCAAGTTAAAAGCAGATAATACCAACTATTTTGTTACTCAACAAACCAACCTGGCTAAAAGGCTAAAGGCCCTTAAGGATGTCACTTTCAAGATAAATGAAGGCCGCCTGGCCAGGGGCGAACTCATGAGAGCCGAATTAATGCTGGAAGATGCAAAACGGGATTATAAAGCCGAAAAATACAAAACCGCCGGTAAGAAATTGGATGAGGCGGACCTCCATCTCAGGAATTCGGTCCGTATCCTGGATAATGTGTTAAAACGGTATAAAGACAATTCCCAGATTAATAGGTGGAACCGGTGGATAGCCGAAACTCTATACGAATCCAGGAAAAACGGCAGCATCGCTTTCGTCGTTAATAAAATCCAACGAGAACTAATCGTTTATAAGAATGGAGCGCCCTTTAAGAAATACAGCATTGGCCTGGGACGCAATGGTTTGAACGACAAAACACACGCCGGCGATAATGCCACACCCGAAGGCCGCTACAATATTATTAAAAAAATGCTTTACAGTAAATATTATAAAGCTCTTTTATTAAATTACCCCAACAATGAAGATAAAATACAATTCGACCTGGCGCGAAAACGGGGCCTTATCCCGAAACGCGTCGGTATCGGCAATTGGATTGAAATTCATGGCGGGGGCAAAGATTTTATGACCCGCGGATGCGTCTCCCTGGAAGATCATGATATGGAAGAAATTTTTGGCCTCGCCGTAGTGGGGGACCCCGTGACCATCGTCGGCAGTATGGGCTACCCACATGAAATATTTTCCACTATTTCCAGTGCATCATCGGAGTTATTAAATGCCAAAAGGTAAAAAAATCCTTATTGTTCTTCTTATTTTCGTCGGTTTCCTGATCTTAGTATTTGCTGCCCTCGAAATCACAGGCTACTATTTAAATGCCAGCAACCTCGCGTTCTGGCAGAAATTTTTAAAAAACCAAAGAATTGACACGAACGCTTATAACCGGTTATTAAAAAACAATGAAAATCTTAAAAAGAAAATGATCGGTTATTCTCCCAAGGGTGTCTACCTGGTTATCGATACTGCGAATAACCTCATCTTCCTCAGGAAGGGCAATGTTACCTTACGCCAGGCCACGGTTTCTTGCGGGAGCGGCAATGTTCTCGAAGACCTCCAGGGAAATAGACGATGGATATTCGATACCCCCAGGGGTGAATTTGCCGTTGATTCCAAACTGAGAGACCCGGTCTGGATTAAACCCGATTGGGCTTTCATCGAGGAAGGAAAAGAAATTCCGCCCAAACAATCGGATGAACGATACGAAGAGGGCGTTTTAGGCGAATATGCCATGGGTTTCGGCAATGGCTTTTTCATCCATGGAACTCTTTATACCAGGATGTTGGGCAGAAATGTCACCCACGGCTGTATCAGGGTCGGGGATGACGACCTTAAAGCCATATACAAAGAAGCTACCGTCGGTACAAAAATATATATATACTGAAGTTTGAACATGATTTATAAATTAGTCGGTCTTATTGTTATCCTTACCATTTCCGTGGGCGCGGTCTCCTATGTCCCGGATAACGCGGTTTCTTATGTCCCGGAAAATGATGCCTTAACTGCGATAGAAGAAAAATTGCTTTTAGAAGCAGAACTTGAATTGTCTAAAAAATCAGACCTATACTTTATTTTCGATTTGAGAGAGAAAAAAATCCAGTTGAAAGTAAAAGGGGTCTTATTAAAGGAATGGGTGACCGAGTCAATGCGTTTCTGGGGTAATCCTATCCCGTTGACTCCGCTGCCATTGGCAAATAAAAGCACTCTTTACAAACCAAAAAGAGAGAACATCACACCTAATGGCAAAGAAGATAAAAAAGATTCACCGGAAACAAAAGTGCAGGCTTTTGAAGTCGTGAGTATGCCTTCTACGTATACTCTCATTATTGGTGGGGGGATAAAAATTTCTATCCGTACCAAACCCGAAGACCGTTTTCTTGCTAAGCTTGCCAATGTAGGGCTTAACCTTAAGTGGTATACTGCCCCGCCGCTTCTTACTTTGTGGGGGAAGTACAAGAAGCAGAAGCCCTTCACGCTTGTGGATATCGTATTGGATAAAAAAGATGCCCAGGCTCTTTATTGGGCGTTTACCGAAGGGGTTGAGTGCGTTATTATCCCGCCCAGGGATTTCATGATGCTGCTGGACTTCAATCTCGCCATCAACTAACCCCCCCCCATGCTGGGGGTCCCTATTAGTAGAACTGAACCAGGAGATTCCATTATAAACACCTTCAGGCTCAGGACCATGGTCATTGGATAAATAAAAGTTTTTGGAGGGTCCACCCCCATGCTGGGGGTCCCGCTTTGTAGGACTAAACCGGTAGGTTCACCTTCGCAACACCATCTGGCTCAGGACCATGGTCATTGGTTAAACAAAAATTTTTGGAGGTCCAGGAACCCTTTTATAAAAGGGTTCCTGGCTGCCAGGGGCATTTAAAATTATGAAGCATTCTATACCTCTCTTGAAAATCCAATCTATTTATTTTAAAATTCATCAATGCATTTGAAAAAGAACCTGGTGAAATACATCTATATCTTATGGGGCATCGCCCTTTTTCCTTTTATAGTTCTAGCTGAACATTATAACATCAAAATTTATACTGTCGAGGATGGCCTCCCCCAGTCCCAGGTTTATTGCCTCTACCAGGCCAGGAATGGCTATCTGTGGATAGGCACTTTAGGGGGAGGCGTCGGTAAATTCGACGGCATCACATTTACCAATTATACCACCAAAGACGGCCTGGTAGATAACCAGGTTCGTACGATTTTCGAAGATACGGAAAACAAACTATGGTTTGGCACTGATAAAGGGGTTTGTGTATATAACGGTTTCGCATTTCAGCGGCCAGCCGCGGGGGATGTTCTAAATGATAGTGTGGTTAGGATTATCCGGGCGGATAACGCCGGGAACACCTGGATCGGCTCTGATACCGGGGCATGGAAATATGACGGGAAAACATTCCGCCATTTTACCAGGAAAGACGGTTTGCCGGATGACGTTATTACATCAATATTAGCGGATAGTAAAGGCAACTTATGGTTTGGGACCGACGCCGGGGGCGCTGCCCGGTATGATGGTTCCACTTTTACTCATTTCAAAATCCCAGGCAGCCCGGTAAACGACACTGTTTATTCCATCCTGGAAGACCACAAAGGAAACCTCTGGTTCGGAGCCCATGGCGGAGTATGCAAATATGACGGGAAGAGTTTCCGGGATTATACGGGAAAAGACGGTTTGAGCAGAAATCCTGTAAAAGCAATTTTAGAAGACCGGGAGAGTAATCTATGGTTTGCCACGGATGGGGGTGGAGTATGCAAATATGACGGAAGAGTTTTTACCTATATTACTGAAAAAAACGGTCTGGCCAGTAACGTGGTCTGGTCATTACTGGAGGACCGCGAAGGGAATATCTGGATCGGGACGTACCGGGGCGGATTAAATAAATACAGCGGCGACGCCTTTACTTATTTTTCCTCGAAAGATGGATTAGGAGATGATGTGATCCGCTCGATCATGGTGGACCGTGACGGTTACTTCTGGTTCGGAACCTTTAGGGGCGGCGCCGGCCGGTTCGACGGCAAAACAGTCACTAATTTCACCAAAAAAGACGGCCTGGTTGATGATTTTGTCCTTACCACATTCCAGGACCGCAAAGGGAATCTCTGGTTTGGCACTTATAACGGGGTGAGTAAATTTGATGGGAAAAAATTCGCTAACCTGACTCCAAAGGATGGCTTAAGCGATAGAGTTATCAGGGTCATATTCGAGGATCAAGCCGGGAACATATGGTTTGGAACGAATAAGAACGGCATCGATCGCTTCGATGGAAAAACCATTACAAATTTCAGCACGAAAGACGGTTTACCGGATAACCAGGTTACAGCAATAGTGGAGGACCCTGACCGGGAAGGAACGTTCTGGATCGGTACTTTAAACGGCATAGGCATGTATGATGGGGAAACCTTTAGTAATATTTCTAAAAAATGTGGGATCAAACAAAAGAATATTTATTCAATTATCCCGGACCCCAGGGGCGGCCTCTGGTTTGCGGCGTACGGCGATGGAATTCTTAAATACAAGGATTGCTCCTTTCAAATTTTCAACAGCAACGATGGCTTGATTAATGATAACGTAGTGTCATTGTGTTTCGATAACCGGGGGAAATTATGGATCGGAACTGAGAAAGGAATTTGCCTTTTTGAAACGGAGATCTATGCGCAGACAGGCCAAAAAGTATTCAAGTCATATGGACCGGCAGAAGGGTTTTCCGGCGTCGAATGCATTCACAATGCCGTCTGTAAAGATGATAATGGGAATACCTGGTTTGGAACGATTAAAGGGGCGATACGCTGCAATCCTTTCAAGGAAAAACCCAATACCGTAGAACCGGTTACCCACATTACCGGTTTGCGACTTTTAACAGGGGGAAAGAATTTAATTGATTATGCGGGGGGGATTTCACCGGAAAACGGTTTACCGCTCTACTTGAGATTGCCTTATGATAAAAATTACCTGGTTTTTGATTTCATCGGACTTAATTTCACAGCCCCGGGTAAAGTCCAGTACCGGTATCAATTGGAAGGTTTTGACCATTTCTGGGTGCCTTGTGGGGAAGGTTCTTACGCCGACTATCCCAATTTACCGCCCGGGAACTATACATTTAAAGTAAAAGCCAGCAACAGCGACGGCGTGTGGAATAAAAAACCCGTTTCCTATTCTTTTAAAATAACGCCGCCCTTTTGGCAGACCTGGTGGTTTTATCTAATAAGTGCTATTGCTGTGATGGGGAGTATCTATGCTTTCATTAAAATTCGGGTTAAACATTTGGAAAAGCAGCGGGCAATACTGGAAGAGAAAGTCAGGATAAGTACCCTTGCATTAAAAGAGGAAAAAGAAAAAGTCGAACGGATTAATCTTGAATTAGAAAAGCGGGTATTGGAACGGACCTCGGAATTGGTGAAAACCAACCAGGCGCTGCATGAAGAGATGGCCTTGAAAAAAGAACTGGAAGCCCAACTTTTGCACGCCCAAAAAATGGAAGCCATCGGTACAATAGCCGGCGGGATTGCCCATGATTTTAATAATCTACTGATGGGTATCCTGGGAAACGTGTCCCTTATACTGACGGACGAGGAATTCAGCCGGACTTACAAAGGGGAGTTAAAAGCGATCGAACAGTGCGTTCAAAATGGCGCCGGGCTGACACGCCAACTTTTAGGTTTTGCCCGGCGCGGGAAATATCAAGCAATCCCCATGGATTTGAACTCATTAATCGAAGAAAGCGCTAAAATGTTTAATCGTACCAGGAAAGAAATCACCATTTATGGGAAATATGAACCCCATCTTTGGGCAGTTGACGCAGACCGTGGGCAGATCGAACAGGTGTTGTTGAATCTCTTAGTCAATGCCTGGCAAGCAATGCCCGACGGCGGCAATATTTATCTCCAAACCGAAAACGTTACCCTGGCTGAAAATGTGGTAAAGCCTTATGATTTGAAACCGGGTAATTATGTCAAGATTTCTATTACCGATACCGGCGTGGGCATGGATGAAGCAACCCGGGTGAGAGTATTTGAGCCTTTCTTTACCACCAAAGAATTGGGAAGGGGAACAGGATTAGGGTTGGCTTCCGTTTACGGGATTATTACCAACCATGCGGGTATTATCGAGGTGCACAGCGAAAAAGGAGCAGGGACCACCTTTACCATTTATCTCCCCGCTTCTCAAAAGGAAATTGTAATGGAAAAGAAAGCGCCTGAGACAGTATATTTAAAAGGCCGGGAAGCGATTCTCCTGGTGGATGATGAGGAACTGGTGGCGGAGGTTGGGGAAAAGTTATTGAAGAGACTTGGATATACTGTCCTGGTTGCACGAAATGGGGCGGATGGATTGGAGATATATAAAAAATATATTGATAGGATTGCCCTGGTGATTTTGGATATGATAATGCCCGGTATGGGAGGCAAGGAAACGTTTGAGAGATTGAAAGAAATCGATCCGGGGGTAAAGGTTCTCCTTTCAAGTGGGTATAGTATGGATGGCCAGGCTGCTGAAATATTAAAGAGCGGTTGTAAGGGTTTTATCCAGAAGCCTTTTGCCATGATGGAGTTATCCCAAAAAATCAGGTCGCTTTTGGACAGTAAAAATAATTAGTGAAGGAGAAAGAAGAGCGTCGGCTCCGAAAAGGTGCAAAATATGCAGAAAAACCGGAAAGGGAATGGATTAATTCCACATTTTGTGATATATTAATAGAGAGAAAAGGTAACCTATTTTGGCCAAATTAAGCGTATTTTTTCTATTCCTATTTATGCCCTTGTTCCTGGTATACGGCGCCTATCCCGATATCACATTTGAAAAAGTCTATTTCAAAGAAGGCGCGGTTCAAAACAGTATCTTCTGTATCACCCAGGATAGTGACGGCTTTCTATGGATAGGAACCCAGGATGGCCTGAATAAATATGACGGCCAAACCTCCAGGCTTTTTAAAAAAGACCTGGGAAATAAGAATTCCCTATCTGATAACAGTATCACAAGGATATTGGAGGATGGGGCGGGGATGCTCTGGATAGGCACCTTTGGCGGCGGTTTAAACCGGTTGAACCGGGAAACCCTGGAGATTGTTCATTATAAAAATGATCCGGCCAACATCAACAGTTTAAGCGATAATTACGTAAACATAATCGCCGAAGAACCTCCCGGTATACTCTGGGTTGGCACTAACCAGGGATTAAATCGAATCGATACGAGCACCGGCGAAATTACCCGCTACTTTCATAACCCCAGGCTGCAAAACAGTATAAGCGATAATGAGATTTTGGCTATCTGTAAAGATAGTTCCGGGGGACTATGGATCGGCACCGGGAAAGGCGGTCTGAACCATTTCGATATAAAAAATGAGAAGTTTACAGTCTTTCGGAACGATCCCAAAGACCCTTACTCCCTTAATTATGACAAAATCAGGGTACTGCTGGAGGACAGCCAGGGCTACCTGTGGGTAGGAACCGAAGGGGGCGGCCTGGATAAATTCGATAAAAAAACAAACCGCTTTACTCACTATGTCAATAACCCCGGCAATCCCAAAAGCCTCAGCGGTAATGAAATACAAGACCTGATGGAAGCCCCGGACGGCACTATCTGGGTGGCCACCGTGCTGGGGGGCCTGAATATTCTAAACAAAGCCAGCGGGACCTTTGACGTTTATAAAAAAGACCCAAGATATCCCAATGGTTTAAGCGACAATAACGTTTACGCCATATTCAAGGACCGCTCCGATATCATCTGGGTGGGCACCTCGATGGACGGCCTTTGGAAATACAATCCCTGGAAACAAAAATTCCATATTATCAGGGAAAATCCGAATGACCCCAACAGCTTGAGCAATAACCAGGTCTGGTCAATCTGCCAGGATCGGAATGGCTATTTATGGGTAGGCACCAATAGCGGCGGACTGAATCGGATCGACATAAAAAACAATATATATAAACGTTACCTAAAAGAAGAACGCAACCCCTACAGTTTAAGCCATAACATTGTCAGATATGTGCTTGAGGACTCTAACGGCGCCATTTGGGTCAGTACACGCGGCGGCGGGTTGAACCGCTACGATCCAACAGGGGATGCCTTTATCCACTACCTCCATAACCCTGCCGACAAAACCAGCATCGCCGACGATTATATTTCAGTCATCTTCGAAGATAGTCTCGGTAGACTCTGGCTCGGGTTCGATGAAGAAGGGCTGGGGCTCATGGACCGGGGAAAAAATACCTTTTCTAACTTTAAAAGTGATCCCCAAATTCCCACCAGCCTGACTTCAAACAACATTTTAGTAATTTATGAAGATAAAAACAACGACCTGTGGATCGGGACCCTGGAGGGTTTAAATAGATGGAAAAAAGAAGATCATCAAATTCTAAAACCCTTTTTTACCCGGTATAAACCCGATCCCCAAAATCCCTCTTCCCTCAGCGATAAATGGGTCAAATGTATCACAGAAGATAAAGCCGGCCGGCTTTGGATAGGCACCAAGGCCGGGTTAAACCTCTGGAACCCCGCTTCGGGAAACTTTACCCGCATTGTTATCAAGGATCGACTCAAGGATGATGTCATATATGGGATACTGGAAGATTCACAGGGCTATCTCTGGCTCAGTACCAATAACTGGCTCTTAAAATTCAATCCGGAAACAAGGGAATCTAAAACATATGATTATGAAGACGGCGTCCAGGGTAATGAGTTTAACTCCAACTCTTGTTTTAAAAATAAGTCCGGGGAAATGTTTTTTGGCGGCACCAATGGCTTGAATTACTTTGATCCGGAGTCCATCCGGAAAAATCTTTACCCGCCGCCTATAGTAATAACAGATTTTAAAAAATTCAATAAAAGTGTTAAATTCCCGAAAGAGATCACGTATTTGACAGAGATTAAGCTGCCGTATAGTGAAAATTTTATTTCCTTTGAATTTGCGGCCCTTGATTACGCCGCTCCTGCTAAAAATCGCTACATGTATAAATTGGAAGGAGTGGACAAAGACTGGAACAATTCCGGCGTCAACACGCTTGCCAATTATACGGAGCTTAAAGGCGGAAATTATGTATTCAGGGTTAAAGGGAGTAATAGCGACGGCACCTGGAATGAAGCAGGCGCATCCATTCGCATTATCATTGTCCCCCCCTTCTACGAAACCGACTGGTTCCGGGTGCTGCTAATACTCATCCTGGCGGTGGCGATTTTTGGGGGCCTTCGCTGGAAAACGCGCGCCCTAAGAAATCAAACTGATAAACTGGAAAAATTGGTAAACGACCGGACCGCTGAGCTGATGCAGGCCAAGGAAAAAGCCGAAGTTGCTGCGAAAGCAAGGGCTGAATTTTTGGCCAAAATGAGCCACGAAATCCGTACGCCCATGAACGGCATTATCGGCATGACCGACCTGGTCATTGAAGCCGCGGATATAAGCGAAGAACAACGAAATAACCTCAAACTGGTTAAAGCTTCAGCCAATAGCCTCCTCGACATTATAGACGATGTCCTGGATTTCTCAAGGATCGAATCCGGGAACCTGGAAATGGAATGCATCGATTTTAATTTCGCCAACACCATAACAGGCGTTATCAAACTCCTGGCCATTAAAGCCCATAAAAAGAATCTCCATTTCAACTATTTAATCCACCCGGAAATCCCGGAATACCTGAAAGGAGATCCCAGTCGCTTGCGGCAAATCTTGATGAATCTACTGGGAAATGCCATCAAATTTACAGCAAAAGGAGAAGTGCTGCTGGAAATTCGCCTGGCGGAAGATGACCCGGGAATGCTTCACTTTTCCATATCCGATACAGGAATCGGGGTATTGCAAGGAAAACAGGAAACCATATTTGACGCCTTTGTCCAGGGCGACAACTCCACTACCCGGAAGTATGGCGGTTCAGGGTTGGGCCTTTCCATATCTTCCCGGATGGTGGAATTAATGGGGGGCAAAATTTGGGTAGAAAGCCCGTCCAATGCCGAATATCCAGGCTATGCTTCACTGCCCCACGAACACCTCCGGGACAGTATTCCTTTCCGCGCCACTTCACTTTTCGGCGGACCAGGGGCCACTTTTCACTTTATTATACCGATGCAGGTTCCCACAAAGAAAAAAGAACCGCTGCAAATCCCGGATATGGAAAAACTGATCGGGATGCCCGTGCTTTTAGTAGACGAAAATCCCACCAGCCGTAAAATACTGGAAGGACGACTCCTCCGCTGGGGAATGAAACCCCGGCCCGTACAAAACGAAGAACAAGCTTTTAATGTTTTAGCCGGCGAGCAAATTCCATTAGCCATTATCGATACAAAGCTCATTGGCCTGGATGGATTTAAACTGGCGGAAAAGATCAAAGTACAGCAAGAGTATGAAGGAATTAATATAATCATGCTGGTTACCGCCGGACAAATCGGCGACGCCAAACGCAGTAATGAATTAGGATTAGCCGCGTACTTAACCAAACCTATCGAGCCTTTCGAATTATTGGATGTGATCCGCAGGGTCATCGGGCTCGCCGGTATAAATGAAAAGAAACCCGAACTGGTCACCAAACACATTATCCGCCAGGAGATGGAAAAATTCGATATCCTGGTGGCCGAGGACAATAAAATAAACCAAAAACTGATCATGATGAGGCTGACCAAGTTGGGGCACCGCGTACAGGTAGTAGATAACGGGAAAGACCTGGTGGGGAAGTGGAAGACCGGGAGATTTGACCTTATTTTGATGGATATCCAGATGCCCGAAATGGATGGGATGCAAGCTACCCAGTCGATCCGGGAAATGGAAACGGAATTAGCCAAATGCAGCTCCCCCGGGGATAAGTATCATATTCCCATTGTGGCCCTGACCGCCCATGCCATGAAAGGCGACCGGGAGAAATTTTTAGACGCCGGGATGGACGCCTATATCGCCAAACCCATTGATGTCTCGGATTTGATCTCCACCATCAAAAGTATGACGCCCTTGATCAAAAAAAATATAAAAATGAGAGGTAATGGACTTGATAATAAAGTGCGGAAGGAAATAATATCAACCGAAAACTGATTGCCCTGGGGAAGAAAAAGTATGGATTATCAAATACCCGATAAGTTGACATTTAAACGCCCGGAGGTAATCAAGATTACCAGGCTGGACGGCAAAGTAATCGATTTTTGGGAAAAAGAGTTTGGTGGAATTTCCCCGGTAGTCAATAAAGCGGGAGAAAAATTCTATACCCACCAGGATATCGAAACAATTCTGAAAATCAAACAACTGATGATCGTCGAAAAAATGGAAAAATCCTCCATAAAAAAAATTATCCGGGAAACAAATGGAGATTCCATTGAGAACAATCATGACAAAAGGGTAATGAGTCAAAAAATACGGGCCGAAAAATTAAAAATGATCCGTACCGGCCTGGAAGAGATATTGACTTTACTCGATAAAAATGGTAAATAATAGATTCGTAAAATAAAAAACACTGGTCGGGACGTAGCGCAGTCTGGTAGCGTACACGCTTGGGGTGCGTGTGGTCGGTGGTTCGAATCCACTCGTCCCGACCATTTTTACTTTAACCGCCAAAAATGAAAACACTGTTACTAACCAATGATGATGGGTATTTAGCCGAAGGTATCCGCTATTTGAAAGAGCATTTATCCTCCCGCTATGACGTCTACATCGCGGCGCCCGACAGGGAACGTAGCGGCATCAGCCTCTCCATCTCCATCAATCATCCCATGAGAATCAAACAAGTCAATGAAAGAGTATTCGTAATCGACGGTACACCCACCGATTGCATCAACATCGCTCTCCAGAAAATAATGCCCCATTGGCCCGATTTCATCATCTCCGGCATGAATCACGGCGAGAACCTATGTGAAGATGTATTATTTTCCGGCACTGTTGCCGGCGCCTATACAGGAAGTTTATACGGTGTGCCTTCCATGGCCGTCTCCATAATCGATGCTAAAGACGGCAGGGGTTATGATTTCGCCGACGCCGCCCGTGTCACTGAATCCATCATTGAAAAATTATTACCCCTTAAAAATTCAAACGTCGTCTATAACCTCAATATCCCCACTCCCAACAATGGAAAAATTCTTGCCACTTCCCTGGGCCTCAAGCGGTACAAACCTTCCCTGGTGGAGAGAATCGATCCCCGTGGACAACCCTATTTCTGGATTGGAACCGGGAATCCCTCTTCCGATGGCGATGAAGGCTCCGACCTCTGGGCTATCAGCAGGGGAAACATCTCCTTAAGTGTGCTGAAATACGATTTAAATGACCCGGCAGAGCTAAAAAAACTGGCGGAAATAATAGAGAAATAAAGAAAGAAGCCACCAAGGCTTTAATCCTGGGGAAATCGTATAAACTTTTATAAATATTAACAACGATCCAGGAAAATACCATTAGAATAGGGACCTAAAGTTTAAAAATCCGATGAAAGAACACGGAGCACCTAAATGAAAAAGGTATTTTTTAAAAGCATCGTATTTCTATTGATTTGTTTCAATTCAAATATCATATATGGCGCTATCCCGGCGCCGGAGCGGTCGGCCTTGATTGCTTTATACAATTCCACCAACGGGGCCAGTTGGATGGCGAACAGCGGTTGGAAAACGCCGCCCCTGCATACCGACGGCTTTGCCATGCCCGGGACCGAAGGAACCTGGTATGGAATCCAAATCCAGGAAGATCATGTAACTGTAATTGACTTAGACGATAACAACCTTTATGGCCCCATTCCCCCTGAGATAGGAAATCTCAGCAATTTGCTAACCCTCTCAATTTCCGGTTACACACAGCATTGGCCAAAGGAATATACGAACCGCCTGACCGGTAGTATCCCTTCCGGTTTAGGGAATCTCAGTAATTTGCAAACACTTATCCTCGGGTATAACCAACTCAGCGGACCCATTCCCCCCGAATTGGGAAATTTAAGCAGTTTAGTCACATTGGCGCTTTCCGGGAACTCATTCAGCGGCAGCATTCCCCCGGAACTGGGAAACATGTATAAAATAAAGTACATTGATCTCAGTTA
>JAUPLE010000287.1 GCA_030837085.1 Acidobacteriota bacterium
GGAAGGGGTAGACATAACCGGACAGGGGGTTTGCTTCGTTATAGGCAAAGGCGTCGATATGGTCCAGTAAGAATTTAACGTGGTAGATTGGGATGGCGAAATTAAGGCCTTGCATGAACCGTGCGCCCATGTTGATAACGCCGATCACCTGTCCTCGGCTGTTGAAAAGCGGTCCGCCCGAATTCCCCGGATTAATGGCGGCGTCTACTTGAAGAAAAACTTTCCCGCCGAAATTCCGGCCCGTATGACTGACCACGCCTTCGGTAACCGAGCGTTCCAGGCCCAGGGGGTTGCCGATGACAAAGGCTTTTTCGCCTACTTCCACGTTGTCGTCCGGGCTCAGCACCATGGGCCGCGATAGTTGTCCTAAATCTTCCTCGACCTGCAGCACGGCCAGATCATGGAAGGGGTCAAGCGCCACGATTCGCACATTTTTGTATATAATGCGTTTCAATTCCTGGCCGGTTTTTTTAAAACGGGTGATATTGATGTGTTTTTGTCCCTGGACCACATGGAAATTGGTGATAATATAACCCTGGTTGTTGATAATAAACCCTGAACCCAGACCGCCGGGTGAGCGAACCACCACAACGGATTCGCCGAAGTCCTGGACGCCTTCGACAGTGGACACTTTTTCCAGGGGTTTGGCAGTATACAGTGTATTTTTTTGTTTTTGCTCCCCGGTTTGAGGTTGTTGTTGGGTTTGTGTTTGAATTTGCACTTCATCGGTTATTTCCAGTACCTCAACGGCCGGGATACGCAGGACATCATAGCCCAGGTCAACAATAACAGCTTGTTCGGTTTTCTTAAGGATTTTACCGTTGACCCAGGAGCCGTTTTTCAGTTTCAGTACTTCCCCGTGGTTTTGTAGGGGAAAGATCAGCGCTGCCGGGATAAGCATGAACCATATATAGAAAGCGGTATTTATTTTTTTCATAGCTATATTCTATAAGAAAAGAATAAAAAAAGCAAAGGGTGGGATTAATCCAGGTCAATTTTGAAAATCGGGGTATGATTCTCTTCTTTTGAGGGTTCGGGTGAAGGGGCGGGCGCTTCTTTTTTGGTTTTGCTCTTATAGGCTGCCAATTCTTCTAATGAGGGTAGGATGTGCAGTTTAGTGGTCACATCCGATGAAAAAGCCATCTCTGCCATATCCTCTTCGTCAATGCCCAATACCTCTAAGACCCTCTTCCTAAATAATCTCTCCGGCAGGGGTTTCTCGAAAAAATCACTGGCGCCGTGTTGGGTTACGGCTTCTTGTTTGTAATCCGCTTGTTTTAACTTATCGCTGATGATAATGATCTTGGCGGTGGGGTAATTTTCCGATATAAATTTTGAGAGTATGAAACCATGAGATTTAGGCAGCAGGGTTTCAGTAATGATCAGGTCGAAACGGAAATTCTTCAATAGGTCTTTTGCCACTTCTTCGGACCTGGCAATGGTAATATCGAATATTTTATCGCGCAATATTTGTTGTATTGCCTCGATTGCCGTTGAGCTATACTCTACCAGTAATATGTTTTTTTTCATGGTTCCTTCAAGTTCGCTTGATTTTACAATATCTTAAAAATTTAATCAAGTGGAAAATGTTGTTTGAATGATAAAAAAAGAGTTGACTTTATCTCGCAGGGTGTGGTAAAAATAGCTTTCCAGTAAGTTAGGTCATTAATTATGATTATATGGACATCACCTGTGTTAGTAAGGTTAAAAAAAGTGATTCGGAGGTGTGCACGCCTCCTAAGTCCTAAGGGCGGAAGCATATGAAGAATTTGCCACACATTGGCGCTGTCCTCAATTCCGGAGAGAATCATGACAAAAAATAAAAGTTTTTTAAAAAACTGGGCGACTGAATTTGCGGGTCTTTGCATCGGCTTCCAAATATTGGTTAAAGCATTCGATAAGCTGCCATATTTCCGGCATTATCCACTAAGTATAAGTTTTCTGATCTTTGCGGGCTTATTTGTTACAATCGGCTCATTAGTCCACCACCGACTGGAGAAACATATTAAACATACTCATGCTCTTTTTCATTGTATTGAGGGTGTTGTTATGATTATTTCGGCGCTGCTGCTTTTTGACAAAGGAAAACTTCGGATGCCGGCATTTATATTGTTCATCGGCTGCCTCTATATTGTATTAGGTATAATTGGCTACACACTGAACAAAGACAATTACAAGCGATTGGGAAGACCCATTCTAAGGTGGACGGGGATAGTCTTGTTGGTTTTCGGAGTGGTTGCTATCGGACTAAACTGGAATTATGATAAAGATCCATGGGTATTTGGTATAGCCGCAATGATTTTATTAATCGGCGCGTTCTATTCTATCTTCACGGACTGGATACTCAGTCAAATGGGAAAATTCGAGGCCGCGGAATGACAGTGTTATCGATTGTACGCCAGGCAACAGTAGTATTTTCTAAGCCACAATTCAATAGACAGATAAACAAGATAAAGACAGGGCACAAGGTTTTGATAGGAGGAAATGAATGAAAATGATCAAATCATTGAAGGCACGACGAGACACCAAAAGGGTATTTTTAAAATTAGGCACCTGCTCCCGCACATTCTTCTATATTTTAGACCGGGAATTCGGGCATCCGCAGGAAAATGAGGAGCACGCAGTGGACCCGTTAGCGGGCGGAATATTGCAGCAGGGCTATCAATGCGGCATGTTGTGGGGGGCGTCATGTGCTGTCGGAGCGGAATCTTTTCGCAGATGCCCTGACCGGTGCAAGGCAACCGGTATGGCCATCAAGGCAACGCAACATATCATGGAATCATTTATAAACAGGGCAAAAAGCGCCGACTGCCTGGATATAACCAGTTGTGACTGGTCAAGCAAATTCAGCATCGCAAAATACTTTTTCTCCGGGAAAGTCTGGTCATGCTTTAAGCTTGCGGAAAAATGGGCCCCGGAAGCGATCCAGGCCGCAACCGAAGGGTTAGCCCTCGATCAAAGTGATCTACCAAACGAGCCGATAAGCTGCGCTTCGGAAGTCGTCAGAAGAATGGGCGGCAGTGACGCGGAAATGGTTATTGTTTCCGGGTTTGCCGGCGGACTCGGTTTGAGTGGCAATGGCTGCGGGGCGCTGAGCGCCGCCATATGGATGAATACTCTCGCCAGGATCAGAGAACAAAACTATAAAGCCTCGCTTTCCGATCCTGTCACTGGGAAAATTTTAAAAGCATTTTTTGAAGTAACCGGTTATGAAATGGAATGTCGTACAATAACAGGAAAGCGATTTCAGACAATAGCCGAACATACTGAATTCGTAAAAAACGGCGGCTGTGATAAGTTGATACAAGTGCTGGCGGAAACCTATTCCTTTCGCTAGTCCCGGGAAGTTCTCGCAGAAATTTAATATACCCTCTCACTAAGCTAGGAAGTGTGGTTGGGGGAAAAGTTCCTTTTCGCTTGTCTTTGGGGGATATTAATTCCCGGTTTACAGCAAGGTTTGATAATTTTTTCCCACGAATTACACGAATTAACACGAAAAAAGATGAGCCACGGACAGGCGACGAACACGGACGACCCACGGACAAAAAGAGTCTGCCCACGAATTACTCAAATTATCACGAATTAAAAAAATATTCGTCTATTGTCCACAGATTACACGGATTTACACAGATTTTTCTCTGCTCATCCGCTTTCCCCTGACTCCTGAATCCTAACCCCTGCCCCCTGTTTTTTTTCTTCATCATACATCATTCATCGTTCATCATTCTATATTCTATTTTTTCTTCCGCTCTTCCTTTTGCCCTTGTTTTATATATCAAGCTTTCTGAACCTGAATTTTTCATCATCAATAGTGATTAAATGCCCTTCTAGCTTTTCAGGAAAATTTGTGAAAAGTTTAAAAATCTCTTTAACCCGCGGCAAAGGCCTGTGCTTCCCTGATATGTTCTACTCTTAAAGTAGGGTGTTCTCTTACGATCTCTTCGGCACTCAATCCCCTGGATAGCTTTTTGAGTATTAGTTCAATTGTTACTCGTGTACCTTTGATCACCGGTTTCCCAAACATCACATTCGGATTAATCTCAATATATCGATACCGTTTCATTTTTGCCTCGCTTCTCATAAATTATAATACCAAAAGCCTGGAATGTCAAAGATTTAATTAAATTCTAGCCACAGTTCTTTTTCCCTGGCCCCTTATTTACCTCCTTTATCCCTGCCCAATATTGCACCATGCAAAACCACCGGGAGACTATTGCGATTCAATTATCCCAAACTGTTTCTCATTCTTACAGCTCATTAATATGTGGTCCCATACCAATAGGATGACCCA
>JAUPLE010000288.1 GCA_030837085.1 Acidobacteriota bacterium
AAGTTATTGAGCGTATTGGATTTGAACACCGATTGGCTGAGGCTAAAAAGCAAATTGCGAATATGCAACCTGAAAGCATTCGCCACAAAGCAGTCGTTACCTTTCGCGGCGAGCCGGTCATCGGTACTCATGGCATTGCCGCGGATTTTGCCGCCAAAGCCGCGGGTGCCTTTACCGACGCCGTAGCTGCCGTGGCGGCTGGACTTGCCGAAAATCTACGTTATATGGGGCCGATTCCCCACCGGGAGCAAAACCGGTTGTTAATTACAGGTACGGCTATCGGATCCTTTGGCTTTGAATTTGAGGTGCCTAACACCGAGGTAGACAACCTGTTCCCGGAAAAATCAAACGCTGAGGCAGCCTTGCAGAAAATGCAATTACTTTTCCGCCTGACAGCAGAAGGCAATGACGACAGACTCACGGAACTGGTCGAGGAAATTCATCCCCGTGCTGTACGTAAAGCGGTTGAGTTTCTCCAGGTATTACGTGAAAGAAAAGCCTGGTGTGCGTTTTCCTTCCAACAGCATTCTTTCCGCTTTGACGGGAAGGAACAAGTAGGGGCAGTTATTGAACGATTAAGCGAAGGAAATATTCACGAATCGGACAAAAGTTTTCAGGGTGAGTTACAGGGTGTTTTACCCAAAAGCCGTACTTTTGAATTCAAGTGTGCAGAAGGTATCCTGAGCGGAAAAATTGGGCCGGATATCGAGGATGCCGATATTTTAAATCGCGATTACCTTCACAAACCCAGCCAAATTACGTTGCACATTATCCAGGTGGGGCAGGGCAGACCAAGGTATGTGCTGGAAAACCTTGAACATATCCATCTCCTGACCAAAACCGGATGAAGCATTCAGAAAGATTAACTTGAAACAATCCAAAGTTAACAAAACGATAGACATAAGATAGCTTATGTCTATCGATCTGTCAATTTAACTTTAAGATAAATAATCCTTTAACCAATTAAAGACATTTTCCTGGCCCCGTATGTTTCCGGGCTTTTTAGAGATGGCATATTCTACCTTACGGACATCCTCCTCAGTCGTATACTTAAAGTAGTTTACTACCCTTTGTATCATCGGTATTACCTCATAGTCTTCTTCACGATTGAAAAATATTCTGTCTATCCATCGTTTTTTTGGATCATCACCATTTGTAGCTCTCGAATTATAATTATTCTGTAACATTGATGGTTTGACTTCAATAGATTTCACCTTTTTAACCGGTTTTTCTGCATCTGATTGTTCTTTAAGAAATTGTCTAAAGGTTTTCATGTTTTTTCCTCCTGTCATGATTTGAAATTTCTTTACGCTTATCAGAAATTTTTTTAATTTCATAATTATTACTACAATTTTTTTTCAAAATTATCTCCAAAATATTGCCTGCAATTTCAGATTTAATTCCTCACTGTCAGGACTTATTATCTATTTATAAAGGTCAAATAAATTTTTTAATTTTTTTTTTGACCCAAACTCAAAACAATGAATTTTTGTAAAAACAGGGAGGCCCCCTATTTTGTTTAAGTTCAAATGAGATTGATTTCATTCTTTTTCCATTGATGGTTGTTCATCATTACGAACAGAAATAACAAGTTGTTCTATTGGATCGAAACCATTTTGATAAGCATGCTTCGCATCTTCAATGCTGATACCATATTGCCTTGCTAAAGGGATACCAGTTTTCAAATCAAATCCTCGGACATAAATTTTGTCTACAATAGTAAATTTTCTAATTTCGTAACTTTTGCATTCATCAAAAACTTTTTCTATAAGCATTTTTTGTCTCCAAATTGTCTACAATACCAGGTTTACTCCTTCATCGTCAGTCTTCATTATTTTATTATATCAAAACAGATATAATTATTTAGTCCTAAATAAAAAATCCTTTTTTTCGATTATTGGCCGAGGCCTTTGGATAATTCATAATATTATTAATAAATCCGAAATCCCAAATCGCGACACAGAAGCACGAAACAAATCCCAATTACCAAAATTCAAATGACCGAAACAGAAAAAAAAACGCCGCATCAGGCTTTCAATCCATAGCGTCCCTCCTTGAAATTCCATGCGATAACGCCTTTATTGTTGAATCTGTTTAGCCATCGTATGCAAAAAAATAATCGGCGGAGTTCCCTTCTTTGCCTGGGAAGACGAAAAATTTCCCACGATGGTAAATAATCATCTCCTGACCTGGTTCTGTCATCGGAGGATACCATTTCCACCACCTTCCGACCCCTTTCCTACCACTTGCTGACCCCATTCCTACCACATTCTGACCCTATTCCCACCTATTCCCCACCCCTTTCCTACCACCTTCCGACCCCATTCCTACCACTTGCTGACCCTTTTCCTACCGGTGGAAAAGGGGTGAAGGAGCCGTAAGAAGTATATAGAAAGCCGTTTTAAGCCTTTCTTCCCGCGTTGGGTTTACCTGTCAGTAAGAAAAATGCCCGCGAAATACGCGAAAAAGCAGAAGGTGAGAAGGTAAGATGGTAAGACGGTGAGAAAAAAAACAATTTGTGATAATCGGAGTAATCGTCGTTGCGTGGACAAATGTTTTTTTATTCGTGGTAATTTGTGGAAATTCGTGGGGAAAAAATCTCCTACTATGGCCTACCTTGAAAAAATCCGCCTTTTATGTTATCCTGCCCTATTAAGTTCATTATTGTGAATGGCAAAAACAATGCAGAGAACGGTAAACACGCTTTGCAAACACGCTTATGAGCAGGGGGCGGAAGCCTCTTTATTAAAGGATGGAAACCATGATTCAATACGGTAAACACTGGATCAATCAAGACGATATCAACGCTGTAACCAAAGTCCTGGAATCGGACTTTCTTACCCAGGGTCCGGAAATCGGGGCGTTTGAAAAAGCCTTAACGGATTACCTGGGCGTTAATTACGCCGTCGTTGTCGCCAACGGCACCGCCGCCCTCCACCTGGCCGTCAAAGCCCTGGACCTGGAAAACGAGACGCAAGGTGTCACTGCCCCGAATACCTTCGCCGCCAGCGCCAATTGCTTTGTTTATAACGGCCTGGAGCCGGCTTTCGTGGATATCGATGAAAAAACCTACTGCATGGACCCAACTGAACTGGAAAAACATATCACTCCCCGTACAAAAGTCGTCATCCCGGTCCACTTCGCCGGCCAACCGGCAGACATGGAACGCATTCATAATATTACTCTTAAACGGGATATCCATATTATCGAAGACGCTTCCCACGCTATCGGCAGTAGATACGAAAACGGCCGCATGGTGGGTTCCTGTTGTTTCGCGGATATGTGCATCTTCTCTTTCCATCCGGTGAAAACGATCGCCACCGGTGAAGGCGGCGCAATTACCACCAATCGAAAAGACCTCTACGATAAACTGATCCTGCTGCGAAACCACGGGATTACTAAAGACCCTTCCAAATTCAAAATCGATCTCTCGAATCCCCCCAATCCCTGGTACTATGAAATGCTGGAGCTGGGTTTCAATTACCGGATGACCGATATCCAGGCCGCGTTGGGAACGAGTCAATTGAAAAGAATCGACTCGTTTATTCAACGCCGGCGGGAAATCGTGGCCCGCTACAACGAGGCTTTTAAAAATATCCCCTGGCTCA
>JAUPLE010000289.1 GCA_030837085.1 Acidobacteriota bacterium
GAGCGGAATGACGAGATCAAGATAAAATTTGAAGAGTACCTGGAGGTTCTATTCGATATATATGACGGTAACAAGACCGCGCCCAAGAGAAACCTTGCGCTGCTGGACTTACTCAGGACGCGCTCCGTTATGAAATACAACGGCGAAGGTTTTTATGACACCCATCCCCTGCTTGACAACTTTATTAAAGCATACAAAGAGAAAGATGCCAAAAAATGAAAGCCCCTTCAAGCTCCCTGAAAACCGGTATAACCTCCAATTATTCCACAAACTTTTATCTCAACCGCTAAAAGGTCTTTTGCTTTGCCAGGCGTTCCCGGAGGAGCGGTTAAGGATTATCGAATTTTTCAACAAAGAGCCGTTGGCCAAACGTATCCACGCCATTAATATGGTGAAGCCGATTATGGGCCCCATGGCGCTGCAGGATGCCATTATCAATGCATCTGAAAAATTTGGGCCGGGGAAAAATATTTTTTTTATATTCAACATTGAAAGCTGCATTTATTTATCTAAAATCACTGCTAAAGAGTTCTATCGTCAAATGAATCTCATCCGGGATTTTTTCATGAAGTTCGACGCCGCTTTTGTTTTTTTCGTTACTGAATCGTCGCTCAAAGAGATGATTCAAAATGCCTTCGATTTTTACGATTGGATGAAATTTACCTTTACCTTTGAACCGGAGAATAAAGGTTTAGTTGCCCAGGAATTAGAACAAAAACAAAAAAAGTATTCGCAGCCCTCAAAAAATATCGAATACCTGGAGCGTTCCCTTAAAAAAATAACTGATGACAAAGAGAAATCCATTCGTTTATTTGAGTTGGGTAAACTTTACCATCAAATGGGCAATTATGATAGGGCATTGGAAAGGATTTTCGAATCCCTTGAAATCGAAGAAAAATATGGCGACCCGGATATTATTGCCGGGCGGTATAATGAAATCGGGGTAATTTACCGGGCAAAGGAAGCCCAAAAAGGCCCGGACAAATATTATAAGTCTTACAGCGCCAATATTAATGACTTCAATTGGCATGAACTGCTGGAACGTATCCATCGTAAAAACGTGATCCCGGTTATCGGTCAGGGACTTTATTGGGTTGAAACCGATCCGGGAGATAAAAGCCATCGTTTGTTATATTACTACCTGGCGGATCGATTGCTGGAAGTTGTCGGGGCTGCACCACAACCTGATGAAAACCACAGGTTCGCCAAAGCCTGTTCCACCTATTTAAAATTTACCGGGCACAAGTATGGCTATTTATCGGATTTTTTAAAAAAAACGCTGTTAAGTGTGCGTTTGATTCCTTCCAACTATTTATTGAAACTGGCCAGGATCAGGAACTTTGATATATTTTGTACCACCGCTTATGACGATTTACTGGCCGGAGTTATTAACAGTGTAAGAACAAAGCCATTGAAAGCATTATCTTATGCAATTACTGAAAAACATCCTGTAATAGCCTATAATTCACTCAATGATATTGGTAAATCGCAGAGTACCCTGTTGGTTCACATTTTTGGAAATATCAAGAAAAACATTAAGCCTGCATTTACGGAAATGGGTATTCTTGAAACTCTCCTGGAGTTCGGGAAAGATATGAATTCAGACCGTGGTAATCGCCTACTCGATGCATTAAAGGAGAAAAGTTTGCTTTTTATCGGGTGCGGTTATGATGATTGGCTGTACCGTTTATTTATTCGTACACTGGCCAATAAACCATTTTTTCAATTTTCCGGAGATAACAGGCCGCGTATTTTTGTGGCGGATAATTTCAATATAGATAAGAAGAACCTTTCCCAGGGGTTGCCGCAATTCCTGGTAGATAATGGCGTAGAAGTTTATCATGCCGGCAACCCCGGCTATTTTGTAGATTTATTGTTCCAAAAAATGGGAGAATATTACCCGGAGGACATTATCCAACCCGTAGATTTTCCTATTGCAGTATTTATTAGTCACGAGGACAGAGACAGAGCCGCGGCGCATCGTTTGGCATCTCACCTGCAGAAGGATGGAATCAACATTTGGCTGGATGATCTCAAATTGAAACCGGGTATGGATTGGAATGAGGAAATAATTAGAACCATCGACAGGTGCCGGGTATTCATCCCATTGATTTCAAAAAATTCCCGGAGGATACAGACGGAGGATGGCAGCCTTAAAAATCACGTAAGGGAATGGGAAAAATCATATAGTAAAAAGGGGCTAACCATCATCCCGGTAAAAATAGACGATACGAACTGGATGTTTGATAAATTTGCGAACTTTCCCTTTTTAAAAATACCGGGCGGGCAGAAAAGAGGAAATTATAGGACATTAGTAAAGACATTGAAAGGAATACTCTTAGGGGCTGGAAAGGGCAACACTTGAAGGTGTTGAACTTTTACTCAAATGGAGATTAATAAGCAGATAACCAGGTTAAAAATGGATATCTTTCAAACTGGCAAAATCCTTTGCCGACAAATAAAAAAAGACAATGATACCGCCGAACCGGTCATCCTCACGGACAATGCCGCGTTTCACCTTCCTAACGGCTCTATTATCGCTGCCGCGGCAGCCAATGATAATCATTACTTTTTACTGGACAAAGGCCTCTGCCTGATCCGTATTTATGACAAAGAACGGAAGGAAATAAAAACCGTGGGCAGCCGCATGGGCTACCGCTGCGACGAACCGGAACCGGGTAAACAACGCCTGGGCTTCGAATTCCCCGAAGATATGATTCTGCACAACGACCGTATCCTGGTTTCCGATTCCGGCAATAAACGTCTGGTCGTGCTGGATGATAATTGGAAACTGGAGAAAGTCATCCCATTGCCGGAATTTCCCTATAAATTTATCTTCTGCCATCAAGACCGGGTCATGGTTTCCGATTTCGACCGCTCTGTGATGACGATTTCGCTGCAATACGGATTCATCGCCATGACGGAACTGGATTTCCCCGTGGATTTTTCCACTGCCTTTTGTTATGGACGAACCTGCCGGGTGACCGGCGAAAATACCGGGGCACAGGAAAATGGAGTAAATGAACAATGGCTGCTGGAAATGCCGGAAATCGACGATGTCACACTGGCCCGTGAGGCCGGGAATTTTCCGGCGTTAATGCGGATCATGTTGGCTGAAAACGCTGAAAACCGCGTCGCCGTTGCGGAAGCACGGGAAATCGCCCTAAACCACGAAAAACTCCTGCCGGAATTCGCCCGCCTGACTCGAGAAGAAATAGATAGCGAAGTTGAAAATCACTTAACCGCTTACGTGGAAAAAACCATACACGCCGTCGAGTCGGAAAATGAATACACGAAAGAAGAAATAGCCAAACTCAGCTTTGAATTCATTAAAAAATACAAAGCCATCCCCAATAGCAGCGATACCGAAGCTGCCAATATCGATAAAGAAATTATTCGCCGTCACATGTTTTTAAAGTTGAAAGACTTCCGCTCCCGCTTGAAACAAATCGTCGCCCTTAAAAATACCTTGCAAGAGGTTACGGGACTGCCGATACCGTTGAAAGTATTGATGGATTTCCTGGAAAAAAGAATAAAGGTGGGAAAACAGGGCGTGGAAACCAATTTAAAAGGCATCGAAGAGAACCTGCAAACCTTTAATGAGCCGGACATTTTAACCTTTATCGTTCATTATTGGCTCTTTTTCGAAGAGCAGCGGATTTTAATCGGCGAGCCCGGGAACGATCATGAAAAAATCTTCGGTGATCAATTCCTATTGGCCATCCTCAACGATTTTTATTACACCATTGCCGAGCTATTTCTAAACCGCCATAAAATCGAGGAATACATTTCTTTCAGCGACCGGGAAATTACCATGTACCCGGATAAAATGCATATATTCAAACGCTTTATCAATAAACTGATCCGGTTGGGAAAATATGACGATGTACGGCGAATGCTGAAAAAATTCCCGGATCCCAATAAGGAAGACGTTTATTGATAAAGCGTTTGAATATATGCATTTTATCCGGGTACATGGTAATTTCCCGGTCGCTGAAAGAAATGTATTCCTCGATTTTATGGCGG
>JAUPLE010000290.1 GCA_030837085.1 Acidobacteriota bacterium
TCCAGAGGTAAGGAGGTACGGAGGTACGGGGGTACGGGAAAAAATGATGATCATGAAAGATAAGAATAACATCCTGATCTAAGAGTAGAAAAAGAATGAAAAAATGACGCACCCTTGACATTTCAATGGCCAGGGATTGAAAAAGAACTATTTTTGTTTTAGAATATTGTCTAAATAATTCTATCACTATTACGGGACCTTTAATGAAAAACATGAATGAGATTAAAATTCAAAAGTATATTAGCGGCAAGCGAAAAACGTGCTTGATTGTTTTTCTAGCGCTATTATTGTTTGTCGTGGGCCAGGGTGATAATCCTCGAGGTTTCCGGTTTGCCGGCGGAATCAGCAGTAAAGGTATCCCGGTCCAGGTCTTTGATAATATTGTTTCTATACCGGTACAAATCAACCGTTCCCTGCCCCTAAACTTTATCCTGGATACCGGGGCGTCGTTTTCTTCCTATCTCGATGAAATCGAAGCCGGCAAATTGAAACTGGCATTGGGCCCAAAAAGTTCCATCTACGGCGCCGGGGAAGAAATTGTGGATTCCTATAGACTGGGGAAGGTGCTTTTCTCATTGCCGGGAATCGATTTTGTGAACCTGGGCCTCTCTACCCTACCTTTGAAAAGAATGTGGCCTTTCTGGGGCAAAAAAATCGAAGGCATCATCGGGGGCAATCTACTGGAACAAGTGGTAACGGAAATTGATTTCGCAAACCGAACCGTGCATTTTTACGACCCGAAAGACTATCATTATAACGGCCCGGGTGAACGTATCCCAATTTCTATTTATTCCAAGAGTCCTTATGTAAAAGCCAAAATTCTTGCGGCTGGAGATACGAAACCCATCGAAGGATTATTCCTGGTAGATACGGGCCTCCGGGGCATGGTATTTAACGCCCCCTTTCACCGACAGCACGGCCTGGCGGAAAAATCTCTCCGTATTGTGAAAAACACCCTGGGTTTCGGGATCGGTGGGGAAAGTCGCGGCATGGTGGGCCGGGTGAAATCTCTCTCTATCGGCGGCATTACTTTTAATAACCCGGTGGTGGGATTTTCCCTGGACAGGCAGGGAGTATTAGCCAGCGGCAACTTTTCAGGCGCCATCGGCGTAAGGTTCCTACACCGTTTCAAGATCATCTTTAACTACGCTGAAAACGAAATGATCCTGGAAAAGAATAAATTCTTTGCCGAACCTTTCGAGTATGACATGAGCGGCATCTATTTTATCGCGGAAGGCGACAATTTCGATCGAATTGTTGTCTACAATGTTCTTGAAGACTCCCCTGCCGCGGAAGTTGGGTTGAAAAAAGGAGATATCATTGTTTCAATTGATGATCGCAAGGCCGGGACCTTTACCATGGAGGAAATCAGGCGACTCTTTATAGGAGTAGGCAAAAAAGTACGTCTTAAAATTCAAAGAAACAGCCACACTTTTGCGCTTACTTTGCAATTAAGACGCCTGGTTTAAGTTATTGGCAAAAAAAATGACTGGGCCGCTGCACGCCATTGCACGGCTAAATGTCATACGAATGTCAGCATTACCAGTTTTTTATTCTGCTTCTTCCAGGTTATAATAATAATCCAGGCCCGTGTGGTGGATCAATTCCTCTTTCATCAGGTAACGGAGCGTATTCTCCATTTTGGTCCGCTGCACAAACAGGTCATTTTCCGGGTACAGACCTTCTTTTACCATGGGACTCTTAAAATAAAAAGAAAGCCATTCCAGGATACCGTACATACCGGCGCGCTGCGCTAAATCGGCAAACAATATCAAATCCAACATCACGGGCGCGGCCAGGATCGAATCGCGGCACAGGAAATTGATCTTTATCTGCATGGGGTAATCCATCCAGCCGACAATATCGATATTATCCCAGGACTCCTTATTGTCGCCGCGGGGTGGGTAATAATTGATGCGGATTTTATGGTAGAGGTCTTTGTACAACTCAGGGTAAATATCGGGTCTTAAAATCGTATCCAGGACGCCGAGCTTGCTGACCTCTTTGGATTTAAACGAGTCCGGGTCATCCAAAACTTCGCCGTCGCGGTTTCCCAGGATATTGGTGGAGAACCAGCCGGACACACCCAGCAGCCGCGCCTGGAGACCAGGGGCGATAATGGTTTTCATCAGCGTTTGACCCGTTTTGAAATCCTTGCCGCAGATAGGTGAATGGGTTTCGTTGGCCAATTCCATCAGCGCCGGGCAATCGGTGGTCAAATGAGGCGCGCCGTTAAGATAAGGGATTCCCTTTTTTAATGCCGCATAAGCATAAACCTGGCTGGGCGCTATCGCGGGATTATCTGCTTTTAGTCCTTCCTCGAATTCCTTCAGGCTGTAATGGACTTTTGCCGATTGATGATACGCTTCGGTAGATGCGGCCCAACACATCACTACCCGGTTTACCTTGTTCTTTGTTTTAAAATTATCGATATCTGCCATTAACTGTTCTGCCAGATCCATTTTATTTTTACCTGTTTTTACATTGGGACCGTCCAGTCGTTTCACATACTCTTTATTGAAAACCGCTTTCATGGGGACAATGCTGTCTAATTCCTCTTTAACCGCTTCGATGTGGGAGCGTTCCAGCACACTGGCTCTACTGGCCGCCTGATAGGCTGTATCGGGAAAGATATCCCAGCCCCCGAATACCATATCTTGCAAATTGGCCAGGGGTACGAATTCCTTGACCGGGACCATGCGTTTTTCAGTCCTTTTGCCCAGCCGGATTTTTCCCGTCTGGGTAACGGAACCTAAAGGCCTGGCCAAACCCTTCCGGCTGGAAAATACCCCGGCCAATAAGGTAGTTGTCACTGCCCCGATCCCGGGGATTAATACGCCGAGTTTTCCTTCCGCTGGGGGTATTTCATTTCCTCTTAATATCTTACTCATGTTTTTCCTCCTCAAGTAATAAAGAGCGCACGGAGCGGGCGGCGCCCGCAACCTAAGAAGGCCTTACGGCCATTTTTCGTAGCCCTTATTGGGGCTCCGAGGATAAATCCTTGCAAAAAAAACCAGGACTTTGCATACACTATTACAGAATACACAGAAAAGGTTAATTCTGTGTATTCCGTGTGTTCCGTGGGTTTCTTTATATTTTTTATTAGATTCATTAGTTAATTGCAAATAATGTTTGCGCTTTATCAAAAGCAGCGTCATCATCGATATCCAGCCAGGTGCGGTTGCCGATATCGAATACGCGGGCTTTTCTTTTGCAGGCCATTTTGCGAATGCCACCGGAAAGAGACGCATCGCCGTCGGCAATGCTTTCCGCCAGGGCCTGGAAAAGGGCGGGGCTGCACAAAAAAATCCCGGTGTCAAAAACATTGTAATTGGGAATGGTTTTGCCAATGTCCTTGATCCTGCCGTCTTCTGCCAGAACTTTGGTGACGTCGTCCAGGTCCACCAGGGGATTAGCCACGGTTCTCATGTCCACGGCTAATTTAATCTCTCCTTCGGCAATTCCTTCCTGGCGAAGGTCTTTAGCGATGGTGGGATCAAACAAATGGTCTGACATTACCAGGAAAAACGGTTCATGCAATTTTTCCCGGGCGCAAAGTACGGAAATGCCGTTGGGTTTTTCCCACTGGACATTGTGAATGAAATCAATGGTAACGGGGTGTTGTTGGGAAAAAGTTGTCAATCGTTCCCTGATTTTATCGCCATTGTAACCGATTACTATAGAGAAATCTGTGATCCCGGCGTGCATGATGGTAAGGATCACACGTTCGATAAGGGGAATTCCTGCCAATTGCACGAGGGGTTTGGAATCGCCCTTGTTGGCCAACCGGCTTCCCAGTCCCGCTGCTATAATTAAACATTTCATCATTGTTCCTTAAGTTTAGATGAAATTTTAAGAGATATAGGCGAGAAAGTCAATGGGGGACAGGGGAAATTATTTAAATAGCTTCGTTGAAAAACAGGCCCACGAATTACACGAATGAGAATAACCCGCGAAACTTGCTTTAAAATACCGATTGTACTATAATTCACTCATGAAAAGATTTGAACAAACCCAACCAGGAGGTCATTATGAAGATTACGATAGCCAAAAATATCGACGATATCGATCTCTCCCTTGTTATTCGTCCGCTAAACAAAGATAATTATGACGACTATTACGTCGTTACCAGGGATGGGCGTGGTGAAGACCCCACTGCTATTCTCATTCGAAAATTCTTGAAACTCAAAAACAAAAACCTGGAACAAAACCTGAAAATATTATTTTCCGGATTCCCCGGCTGTGGGAAAAGCACTGAACTTTTCAAATTAAAACAAGAACTGGATGGCGATTTCTTAGTAAGAACCTTCTCCGTTTTAGATAAATTGGATCCCAATAACCTATCGATTTCGGAAATTCTTATTACCATAATGGGCGACCTGTTCGAATTTGTCAACGACAATTATAAAAAAATGACTTTAAGCAAAAAATTGCTGGAAAATATTGAAAACTGGACCGCTTCTATCTACGATGAAAAGACAACATATAAGTATTTTACGGGAAATATCAGCGCAGGCGGCAATGTCGAAGCCGGGTTCGGGAAAATATTAAACATCTTTGCCAGGCTCGGACTTGATTTTAATGCCGGACGAAAATTCCAGCAAATTATAAAAAAAGACAGCAGCCCAAATCTTACCGAACTGATCTTAAACTGCAACCTACTGATAATGGAAATCAAAAAACAACTCCCTGAAATCGGTAAGCACAATATTATTTTTATCATCGAAGACCTTGAAAAAATCGATAGAAAATTAGCCGAAGAAATCTTTTTCACCTATTCCAAACAGTTGACTGCAATCGACTGCTGTTTCATTTTCACTTTTCCCATCTCCCTGGTATATAATCCCAAAAGCAATGTAATCGCCCGGGATTTTGATGAAAACTTTACCCTCCCGATGATTAAAGTTCATGAAAAAGACAATACCGACTTTGAAGCCGGGATTAACAGTATCCTTGCAATCATCAATAAACGCATCGCCCCGGATAAAAATATTATTCCCCGTGACCTCCTGGTAAAATTTATCCGCATGAGCGGCGGTTGTTTGAGAGACCTTTTTCGTATGCTCAAAATGGCGGCCGAAAACGCCGTAGACCACGGGAAAACCACTATAGAAGAAGACGATTTCCAGTACAGTCTAAAACGCCTCAAAACCGATTATGCCAATTCTCTATCTTACGATGAAGAATCAAAGTTGACCACCAGGGATTATTACAACATCCTGGCAAATTGCTGCCACAGCGCAGATAAAAAGCCCGAAGATGTAAAAGGACTTATGGACCTGAAACATAATTGTTGTATCCTTGGCTATAACGGCGATGGTTGGTTTGACGTCCATCCTGTTGTCAAAGAAATTCTTAGAGATAAAGAGGTAATAGTGTAAATGCCTGACCAGGATAATACCGGGACACAACTCAAACAAATCGCCCACTTTTTCAATCGAAAACGGGCAAAATACATCTTACTGGCGCTGGAAGATCAACGGATGCTGGAATATATCATCGTCTCCATCCAGGTAAAGCTCAAAAAAAAAAATAAAGATATTCGCCATTTAGTGCTGCTAAACGATGAAGAGTGTTCCGTGTATCACCAGGTAAAAAAATTTTTAGCTGATAACGCCTGCGACGGACTTATTGTCACCAACCTGGATTCCCTTATATATCAAAATTCCAGCCGCACCATCCAACTGCTGAATAAATCACGGGATGCCTTTGAACGGTTCCAAATACCTTTTGTCTTTGTCGTGAGCACCAACAACCTGAAAAAAATCATCAAGGGCGCCCCTGATTTCTACCAGTTAAGAGAGTTAGCGGATTTTCATTTCCAGGGAACGGGAATCTTCGATTACGAATTTCGTCCCGGCGACGGTCGATACCAACTCGATTATGCATCCCTGGTGGGAAAAGAAGACCTGCTGGAAGAACAACTGGAATCCTATACCAAAGAGGGAAATCCAAGTTTGGAGGTCTTAAACAATATCGTGGTCCCCCTGCTGCAAATATATATTTATAAAAGCTACTATAATAAAATGAAAGACCTCTTCAAACAATATTTGCAGGGCAAAGAAGACAAAATCGAAGATAAGAATGTATTGAATAATTATTATGCCAGGATGGGGGAAATTAAAAAAACCTCATTATATCCTCCTAAATATAGATATGGTAAACCTTCGACGCCCCCGGAGCTGCGGCAGCGGATCATTGAAAAACAAAGCGAGAGTAATGATTTCACACCATTATTCCTTGATAAGTCGATCGGTTCCCTGAGCCCGGCCCAGCGTTTAATATTGGAAATTTTATCCATTTACCGTAATCCGGTTCCAAAGGAAGCCGTGGAAGTCCAAGGGGCGGCGCCGGCGCGGATTGATATCAAAAGACTGGCGGAGTTATCCCTGCTGGAGTGCATCGAAATAGAGAGAGGCTATTTATATTATGTACACCGATTGACGGCGCAGTATATATTAAACGCCATGGACATGGGGGTTAAAAATAAGTATCATCTCCAGGCCGCTCAATATTTTGAAGAAATTCGGGATGAAGAAGGAAAAAGCTATGTTGACAATGACATAGAGGCATGTTGGCATTTTATCCAGGCCGGGGAGTGGAACCGGGCAGCGGAAATGGCCTTTGAGATTGAGGATTATTTAACCCTGCTCGGATTTCCGCAAAGGTCCATGGAATTACTGCAGGAGTTGGAAGGTAAAAAACTGGATGATAAAAATCGCGCTATTGTTTACCATCGAATGGGAAATTTATACCTGGGTTTGGGCGAGTATGAAGCGGCCTTAACACAGTATCGTAAGTCATTGGAAATTAAGGAGAAAATCGGGGATAGCAAAGGCGTGTCGGCCAGTTTGCATAATATTGGAATTTTTTATCAAAATAAAGGCGACTATGATGCGGCCTTAACACAATATCGAAAGTCATTGGAAATAGATGAGAAAAACGATGATATCCAGGGTGAGGCGAAAAGTTTGCATCAGATCGGGAACATATTTTATTTGAAAGGCGAGTATGAGGCGGCCTTAACCCAGTATCGAAAGTCAATGGAAATTAAGGAGAAAATCGGGGATATCCAGGGCGTATCGACAAGTTTGCTTCAGATCGGCATGATCTATCAAGAGAAAGGCGAGTATGAGACGGCCTTAACCCAGTATCGAAAATCATTGGAAATTAAGGAGAAAATCGGGGATACCAAAGGAGTGTCAGAGAGTTTGCATGGGGTCGGCGCGATCTATCAATTGAAAGGCGAGTATGAGGCGGCCTTAACCCAATATAGAAAATCATTGGAAATTTGCGAGAAAATCGGAGATATCAAAGGCGTAGCTAAGAGTTTGCATTCGATCGGCATGATCTATCAAGAGAAAGGCGACTATGATGCGGCTTTAACGCAGTATCAAAAATCCCTGGAAATTAAGGAGAAAATCGGGGATATCCAGGGTGAAGCGATCTCAAAGAGCCAGTTAGGGAACTTGTATTTTGAACAGGATCAATTTGAAATCGCCTTGAAATACTCTATCCAGGGATTTATCATCTTTTCCAGGATCGGCTCACCCCATGCCGAGCTAGCGAAAAGTGGTATTGCCCGATGCCGAGAAAAACTTCCTGAGGAACGATTTAATGCCATATTAAAGGAATTTGGGGGGAATGTAGATTTGTGAGTGGTGAAGCGGTGAAGACTAAATAAAACAGGAATGAAAACAAGTCCACCAATTACACGAATGAATCAGATGTCATGATTTATGGTCTGCGCTTAAATTGCATTGAAAGAATTTTGGAAAACTCTTTACTATTCGTTTCATCTCGGGGTCCAGGTAGATTTTCTTAAGAAATGGACGCAGCGCCGGGTTTACTTTGACCTCCACATCTCCTTCAGCGGCTATTGTATGACGGATTAAATAAAACGCCAATTTGCGCTCCCTTACCTGTTTCTTTGCCAGGAGATTTTCAATTGCAGTTTCCACCGGGTTTCCTTCCGGCGTCAGCGGTCCAAAGCCTGTTCGGTAACTCCACCCGGCGGCGATGGTCGCCTCGCGCTCCATTTCCAGCGCCACCTGGTGACTAAAACCGAAATACTCCGGATTGAACCATTTCCATTGTCCCAGCATGGCAAAGAAGTCAAATACAGTTTTTCCCCCGGCCAGGTAGTGGGTAAACTCATATAACACCCATTCCCGGAAAAAATAGCGCTGCCATTTCTGCTGTGGGTTCTCTTTTTTTATTTTATTGTAATCGTATCTTGCGTACTTATTTTCGCCGGTAAGGTATTGTTTAATAAATTCGAACACGCCGTCATATGTTTTTTCATTCACCCTAGGGCCGCCTTCGACGGCCCTTACATTATCGATTAACCGATGAACAGCCAATGTCGCCAACCGGTCTGCAATGCCCAATACCTCGCAGCCCCGGCACAAAACCATGCAGGAGACCAGGAGCCGATTATCCGTAATCGCGGTTATCATTTTCCGGACAATAAAAAAGTAATAGTAGATGAAATCATTTTTTTGGATGGCACTAAAGTTTTTTTGGAGAAATTTCAGCCTATCCCGGACATCCATTACCCCTGGCGAGGCTTCACATAAAAAATGCATATACGCGAAAAGTTCCCTTTTGGCTGCGGGCCGGTACCTGGATTTAGCAATCCATTGGATTAATTTTTTTTGGAGAAAAACCGGGGCCTTGGAAGCCGCGAACCAAACAGCCGGGGTAGGGAGGTGCTCCGAACGGAGCCCCAGGGTCCAGAATTCTTCGCTAAAAGGTGAAACAGCGTCATCTTTATTTAGTCCCGGGTTTAGCATCAGGAGCATGAACTCAAAAATACCCTCTTTGATGTCACGCCATTCTTCCCCGGCAAACCAGGTTTCCAATTCCGCCTGTACCCGCGTTACCTGTTGTTCGGCGATTCCTTCGGATGCCAACAGGCGCTCGGCCAAACGCCATTCCCAGAAAGTCTCTTGTTTTATTTGTACTTTTTCCACGGGAATGGCGTTTTCTTCGGCTTCAAAAGTGGACATTAAATTTGCTTCCGCCAATTTCGTTAAGGTGGATTCCAGCTTGCTTCGTTCCTGGAGATCGCATATCCCTTCCCCATCCGCCGCGATTTTATTTTTCAAACGGGTAAAAACCGGGGAAAAGTCCTTTGTTTCTACAAAATAGCGCGCGATAAATATCGTGCATTGTCTCAGGAGGGTTTCTTCTTTTTTATTGAGACTGGAGGTACGTTTTATCCAGAAACGTTCCACCACTTCTATATAATTTAAATTCACCATATCCGTTAGCGGTAATTCGCCCTTTAATTCCAGCAGCGTCCAGGCCATAAAGGGGGGCGCAATTTTACGTAAAATCGCTTCATCCCTGCTGATATAATCAAGGGCCAGCGAGCTTTCGCCGTTTTCCGCCCCCAATTCCCGCCGCAGCACCTGGAGTCCTACCCCGGTCATTATATTGTACTCATCCAGGACAAACCAACCGGCAATGTGATAGATAGGTTGCGCCGGGGTTTCCGGGTATGCCGGGTACGCAGGGTTTTCATGGAAGGTTTCGCGCGTATCGATCCAACTGTATGTTAAAAACATATCCAGGTCATTCCTGGATAAATAGTGATAACAATTATAATCGATGGTCAGCAGCCAGTAAATAGAATGCAGCCGGGTATGAGTAAAAATGAAGCGAATCAGTTCATTCAAAAATCCCGGTCGCCAGGAAATCCATTTATGCAGATCATCGATGGTTACCACCAGTTTGGGAATATTTAATGAGAGATTCGATCCACCGATGGCGTTGGCCAGTTTAAATTCCGGGGTATTTTTCTTATTATAAGCCTTTTTGAGGAATGCATCGAAATCTTCCAGGCTTCTCCAGGAAACGCCGCCGGCAATTTGGATTCCTTTTAGAATCAGTTCTTCCAGGGTTTCATTATTATTATAGGGAGCCGCAAGTTTTAAGATTAAATAGTTCTGGCCCTTTTGCCCGGTATCCCGTTCGCCCATTAAAGAGGCGATTAAATGGGTTTTCCCACTCCCGATACTGCCCACCGCTAGGAAACATTTGTTGTAGGATGGGGTTTCGATTTTCACCTTAAATTTTTGTAGTGTATCCCGGAGGTTGAAGAGATTGAAGTGGTAATCGATATTAGCGGGATTATTTTTAGCGGCATCGTTTTCTAGGACAGTTTGAATAACGCTCAAGGCGTTATCGATTTTAGATTTTAAAGAGGCGGCGACGGCGCTTATAATATCGTGATAATTGGCGGTCCAGTCGATTTTTTTCAGTTCCCGGGTCAGAGGTAAAAATGGTTTATCCGCGGCGCATAAGTGGGTAAGTGATTTGACGGCATTTCGAATGCTTTCGGCAAGCCCGGAGAGTTTATTGTGCCAGCTATCGGCCGCGGCGAATTTGTACCAGTACTGACTGAGAGGAGAGTTATAATCGAAGGGCATATTTTTGCCGTTGAATTCTTCGGCGCAGACCTGGATTTTGAGGTCTGTTTCCCATTTTAGCCATTTCTTTACCACGTCGTCGTAAACCAGGCCGATGGGTTCGCCCTGGAGTAAAAGGTTCAAGTCCGCGCCTAACTTTGCACCCAGGTCGTCGGCCGAGTGAAAGAAGGAGCGAACCAATTCTTTGTCGATCCGGTTTTTAAAATCGGTTAGACCTTGTTGTTTAATTTCCGGTTCACTGCCGGTTTTTCCCTGGAGTTCCGGCTTTAGTGATTCTTCGGCAAAATAACACAGGCAGCGTTTCCCCAGGTCCCGGGCGTAAGCGAATTCCTGTTCCGTAATAGAGGGGGAGCCTTCTCCCGGGGTATAGCCATAATAGAAACCGTATATACCGACAAAAACATCGCATTCTTCTATCTCTTTAAAACAGATGCCGGTGGGGTCTCCCGGTTGGGAACCGAAGTATTCCATGGCGATTGGGATTTGTTTCATATGGAGGAGTTGTCGGATGACGCGTTCCCTGTATTTTGCCAGGTCTCTATAAGTGCTGCTGATGAAAATTTTTAACCGGTCCATGCACGGATTACCTCATTTCTTTATTCACTATTCGGCGGCGGCGGCCGTGGGCCACGGCGCCGCGGCAGGGTTAATAATAAATAAATACCGTCGCTTTGTCAAGAAATTTCCGTGTTTTGCGGACTTTTGAGAAATAAGACAGAAACAGGATGCACGGGATTTGAATACGTTTCTTAGCCCGGTGCATCCTGTTCGGTCTGTCAAGTTAATTCCATGGAGTTTCCTCGATGGAATTAATTGTTGTATGGGTGAGAAGGTTTAAATCAATCCGGTTCCTGGATATCGTTATCGATGACGCCGTTATTGACGTTGACGCTTTCCACGGAGCCGCCGGTGCCGGTCCAGGTGTTTAGATTAAATGTATTTGTACCGGTTGGTAATCCGCGTACTTTGTAAACGGTGACGGCGTTGGTCCAATGCAGGGGAATTCCAGACTGGCAGGTATTGGGGGCTGTGTCGGCCGACATGAAAAATGCATAATCATTGTACCCACTCCAGCCGAAAATTTGGGCCTGTCCGTTTCCATCGACGCATACGGCCGCGCCTTCATCGCAGGCGATGGCTCTTGTATTCGCCACGGTGGTGAACCCATCCACGATGTTCCTGGCCATAAAGGTAATGGTCCGGCCAAGCCGGTCTCTTTCAGACCAATGGGAATCGGTAATGATCCCGGAAGTAAACGGAACGATGTTGAGGAAATCGGTTTTCCTGTTGGCCATGTATGAATGATAAGGATTGGCCAGGGCTTCGGAAGATATGACGGCAGTGCCGGCAGGGATATAATCGATCTGGCCTAAAATCGCCATGCCGGCCGATGTGCCGCCCACGGCCGCGTGTTTGGTTGTGATGAGGTAATTGATGGCGCTTTCGACTTTAGTGCCTTTCCATAGGTTGTAATAGGTGGTCTGGTCGCCGCCGGCAATCCAGAGGGCCTCGGCGTTTTTGATGACGGTCTCGACATAAGTGGTGTTGACGTAAGTCGATTTGTTGATTACCAGTGTATGAACGGAATCGACGCCGCCGATGGTGCTGTAGATATAATCCTGGTAACCGTTGGACTTATCGGCCCGGATAACGACAAAATCGCCCCCGGCTGTTTTGGCGGTTAACCATGCCATGGCTTCGTCGCATTCGGAACCGCCGCCCATATGTACTGTCGCGGGCTGATGGGCGGTGGTCACCCAGGCGGCGTTGCCGGTGACATAAACGGTCATGCCTTTCGGAACAGTTCCCGGGCTGGGCTCTGCGCCGAAGACAACAAATGTACAGGCCAATAATAGAAAAAAGGCCAGTGCATGCAAGCTTTGTTTGATTGAATGTTTCATGTATCCTCCTGAGGGTTTTATTGTTTATATCTATTTAACGCTTTAACGCGAAGATTAGTATATCTAAAAAAAGGAAACTGTCAATACACACAAAGTTGTATTTTTGGTTGTATTTTTTATTTTTTTTAATGTACACTTAAAGGTGTATGCCCCTGGTCAACAAAAGCTTTAGGAAGTCAAGAAACCCTTTCTTGAAAGGGTTTCTTGTCGCCGAAGGCAATATTTACAGGCAGCCGGCATACCTGTTTTGGAATTTTTCCGCTTTCCTGGCGATGGTTAAGCGGTTCCCGGATGCGGCGATGTATGCCGGTATGGGTTTGATGAACCGCCAGGCAGTGCAAAAGGTATAAGCCCCCTGGTTCAATACGGCCAGGGTATCTCCTTTTTGCAGTTCTTCTCCATAATAGGAATAGCCCCAACAATCCGCCGGGTCGCAGAGGGACCCGTAAATAACCTGCCGGCGCATCTGCGTGGAAGGGCGGGTTATATTAACCACGGGAGCGAAGGAATACTCGGAAAATTTGTAATCGCCCAGCATATTGATCCCGGCGTCTACGATGGCGCAATTTTTCTTAATGGCTATCACGGTTAATAAGATGGTGGTGGCGTGCGTGGCGATAAACCGGCCGGGCTCGAAATAAATTTCTATATCGGGATTGAACGAAAAGATGTATTCTTGCAATGCGGAAGCAATGGCCCGGCCAAAATTCTCCAACGGCTCCACCGGCGTAACACTGAAGGCATAAGGATCGAAATTCATCTCTTCATATATTTTCAATTTGCTGCTACGGCGTATTCCCAGGATATCCAGCAGCATTCCTTTATCCTCTCCTTTATTAATGATCCCCTGGTCTTCGGGATAAAACCCGCCGCCAATATCGAAAAACCGCAGGCTGCGTAGTTCCTCCACGGGGAAATTTTCTTTAAGATAAGTACCGATCTTCTTGATATTTTCCAGGTATTTTTTGGGCGTCTTGTTCCAACTGCAGTGGAAATGCAGCCCGCTCCAAATCAAGTTCGGGCATTGGCGCACCAGGCGTACCGCTTCTTTTAATTCTTCCAATTCGAAACCGAATTTCGACCACGCACCATCAACAGAGGTCTCGGCGTTCAAACGGAAACCTACGGCCAGCGGCCGGCCTGATTTCCTGTCGCCGGCCAGGCTTTTTAAACGGTGTATCTCATCGAAATTGTCGATGTTAACAATGACTTGTTTGCGTTTTTTTAAAGCCAGTTTCAGTTCCTCGACGCTTTTGCCCGGTCCGCTGAAAAGGATGCGTTCAAAGCCCAGCTTAAGGGCCAACTGCAGCTCGAAAATCCCGGCCACATCGGCCTGGAATCCTTCCTCTTTTAAGGTTTTCACCTGGAGCGGTAGGTCATTGCATTTGAAGGCGTAAAAAAATTCGCTGTTGGGTATATAATGCCGCATGGTATGGGAGAAAAATATTGCCCTCTCCCTTAATCCGTCAAGGTCCAGCAAATACTGCGGAGTTCCGAACTTGCGGGCACTTTCCAGCAGCACTTCACGATTCTATGAATCGATAGCTTCCTTGAAATAGTCGGGGTCGGTGTTGTCGATCCTTTCCCCGCAAATGTCTGTTAGTTCTTGTTGGATGTTATTCATATTTATTAGTGCCTCCGGCAGCCAGGGGCTCTTTTGAAAAACGCGTGACGTGCCCCTGGACCCCACAAAACTTTTGTTTATTAGTTCGGCCAGTTCCTCTAACTTCTCTCCATCTATGTTTTTTAATATCACATAGCCCCGCAGCAGCGCCGAATGATCCGTCACCAAATCAACCGCTCCACCTCCCACTTCCTCGTAAATATGGATATGCACAATTTCAAAGGTTTTTTTCAAACTCTCCAATACAGGAGAATCAAACGATTGAATCTTTTCGCCCTTTTTGCCCGGCTGAGCATAAAGATATACCACCGCCCCATTCTCCTGGGGGAACCGGATATCGATGGCCATACCCAACCGCTGCCTGGCCATTAAAAACAATGACGTGTACCCGTAAACCTCATACATCAAGTGATTGAACGCGCTCAACCCAGGACGAATCGATGCTTCCAGCACATACCATTCCCCATTCATTACTTTAAAATCCACCATGCACACACCACACACACCAGACACGCCGGTTTGACCGGTTTCAATAGCCAGCGCCCGGGCAATACGCTCACAAAGACCCTTGAGCCGCGGTAGATCAATATTATATTGCCCCAGTTCTTTTTCATTCAACAGGTGATATCCCTTGAAATAACCGAAATAAGAACCTTTGATTTTCCTCACCACCCGGACCACCTGCACCATTCCATCGCAGATAACAAAATCACAGCTAAATTCCTCCCCGGTAATAAAAGCTTCCAAAAGGAATTGCCGCCGGGGGTTCAACGTGACGGCTTGATTGTTAATGATGACATGCTGTTTCCTGAACCGGGGGTCGCCTTTTATGCCGCGGACCGCTGTTTTGAGAATGCGGTAATTTTCTTTCAATTGATCTATGTTTTCATTGCGGAAAAGGTACTGGCTGCCGTTGCCGGATAAAACTTTCAATACATTTGGAAACGGAAACCCGACCCGTTCAATGTCAGTGTTATCAAACCCGGTGAGTAAGGCAAAGTCTCCGGTAAGTACACCATGTTCTTTAAAAGCCGTCTTTAGTAAATATTTATTGGAGGCGGTAGAACAGGTGCGGTCATGGTAAAAAGGAAGTTTGAAACGCCGGGCGATTCGTTTGGAGAGATTAAATTGTTCTTCTTCGTCGACGCCGATAATTCCTATGAAGGTACGGCGGTTCAACTTTGCCCACGCTTCGATTTTCCGTACCAGGCCGGCGTGGGATTTGAAATCATCATCGATATGATACGGGACCTGGAACTGGTGCACGTTAAGAAAATCCGCCGGGCAAATGAGCAGGAACCTATTCAAGAGGTTGTTTTTTTCCATGCTTTTGAGGAAATGGAGGAGTTCGCTGTACCCAACCTCGAAGGCAGGGAATATGACCAGGCTGTTAATATCATTTCGATTGTCAGACATGCAAGGCGATTAAACTTAATTCCTGTAACCTGCCAATGAACATCGCTTGCTCCTTGAAATTAAAATCCGCAAACAATTCCATTATAATTCTATTTGCGGATTCTGTCAATTAGACGAATTCAAAAAGCTTTTCCCCTACTCTCTCCTTTCGGCCCTGTTTTTAAAATAGTCTGTACATAATTCGACTATTCGGTCATAAAGCTCTTTTTCTTCGGTGACACACCGTTCTTTGTGATCGGCGTCCATGAAATAGATGCTCCCGTCGTCCCAACCATATAACCTTTTAAATTCTTCTCTCTCGATCATGCGAACAATCTCCTTTGCGTAAGTTCCTTTGTTTCGTTAATTTTCAAGGGCTACCCGGAACCAAACGAGCCCGCTTAATGTTTCTCCTGACTCCCTGGCAAAACCCTTACTTCCCATAATTTCCAGGTCCAGTTTTTTTTGCACGCTAATTACACGAATATCCACGAATGGTTTTCATTTTTTTGTCCACTTATGGACGATTACACAGATTATCACGGATTTT
>JAUPLE010000291.1 GCA_030837085.1 Acidobacteriota bacterium
CGCAGCCTGGCCATACATATTTTTCTCAAATCTTTCAGGAATACCTGCATCAGGCGCTCCTACTCCGCAGGAAGTCGACGAAAACGGATATAACTGCCCGGAGCCGCTATATGTAGCCCTTAACCTTACTGGCACCCAACCGTTTGAAAGGCCAGTTGTTGACGCCGATATATTTAAGATAAAAAACGGGACTTTGCTGCGGGTCGCCACGTATGATCAGGACATATTAATACGCCCGGAAGAAAATCAGGCGCTGTATATTTATCTTACAGGCGATCAAGACGCTTCAGGTGTTACAGTACTAAACGGAGACGAAACAGTGCATGATCTGCACCTGTCTGATCCGGAATTCCTGATTGATTCCATTTCAGCAGACTAAAACGCATCTACCGAAGCCAAAATAACCTGGGTCCTCACCGAGCTCAAGCAAACCCCTAAGAGGGGAAGAGGGGACACTCAAAAAAATTTATCACGACTCTATGCCCGGAAGAAATAATTATTACCCTATATCGATGGGGAGGTGGATATAAAAAGTAGTTCCTTCACCGATTTTGCTTTTAAAATATAGTTTTCCCCTATGTTTCTCCACGATGATACGGTATGAGACATGCAGTCCCTGGCCTGTACCTTTGCCTACCTCTTTGGTGGTAAAAAAAGGAGTAAAAATATTATCCTTAATATTATCCGGGATTCCGACTCCATTATCCGATATTTCCACGATGACTTGATCACTCTCGGGTTCTTGCCTGGTACTAATTTTTATTATCCCCCGTTTCCCGGTGTCGGCAATGGCATCAACAGCGTTTAGAAGGAGGTTGAGGAAAACCTGGTTTAACTCCCCGGCGCCGCAGCGGATGGGTTTGATATCCGACGCAAAATGTATCTCCACGTCCGCTAGTTTTTCGATGCGATTATGCGCCACTACCAGCGTGGATTTCAGCAGTTCATTAATGTTAGCTCTCTCTTCTCTACCATCCCCGGTATAAGCAAACTCATTCATGGATTTAACTATATCGGATACCCTGGTAACGCCTGTAACGATTTGTTCCGCAGCTTTGGGTATTTCCTCGATATAAAAATCGAAATCATTGTCATCCAGTAATCGTTTTAATTTTCCCAGGTCCACCTGTTCCCCTGGGTTTTCCGCTTTCACTTCTCTCAGCGTGTTTCGAATTTCCAGGCAGAACCGGACCAGGCTGCTGAAAGCCTCAAGCAGGAACCGACTGTTATCGCCGATAAATTGGAGGGGCGAACGAATCTCATGTGCAATTCCCGCAGACATCTGCCCCAGGGACTCTAATCTCCGTGAAAGGTCCTGCTGCATCTCCACTTTCTTCCGGTGGGTGATATCCTCAGCCAACAAAAGGAAACCGAACGTTTTACCGCTGCGGTCCATGATGGGACTGATATTGGCCAGCAGTAGTTTCGCTTCCCTGTTGCTGCCGGGCTGCACCTGGATTTCGATATTATTCGAAGGATTATCGCCGAGCAGTCCCAACCGGATAATTTCGGCCAACTTATCCATGGCGATATACTCTTTTAAAATTCCGACAAAGGATTGTTTTTTTGCATCAGTTCCAGGGACGCCGAAAAGTTTCTCCGCCGGCTGGTTCCATTGAGATATTTTCCCATTGGATTTTACCGCGATGAATATCGAAGAGATAGCAGTGAGTAATTTCTCATTTTCCGCATTGCTAAATATAGCCAGGTCCCTGGCGCGCTCCATTTCGTCCCTGGATTTTTTCAACCGTTGGGTTCTCCAGTACACGCCGAAAAAGATGATGGATATTAAGAGAGCCGTTACCGCAGTCCAAAACCACCATTTTTGCCAGAAAGGCGGGAGAATAATTATTCTCAGTGATGTTCCCTTCTCGTTCCAGGCTCCGTCATTATTGGAACCCTTGACTTTAAAATCATACGATCCTGCGGACAGGTTCATATAGGAGGCGCGGCGTTTCCCGGAATCCACGTTTATCCACTCGGCGTCGACTCCTTCCAATTCATAGCTGTAGCGATTCTTCCCGGGAGCGGTAAAATCCAGGGCTGAAAATTCGAAAGATATGTAATTATCTTTATAAAATAGTACGATCTCATCTCCAGCTTTGAAAATCTTTTTATTGAGAATCTTAGGCACCGGCCTTTTAAGAGCCGATTTATTGAATACCTGGCATTCGGTAATGATAATGGGTGGAATGGTAGGATTATCCACAAGTTTAGCCGGATCAAAGACATTAAACCCGTTTATGCCCCCGAAAAACAACTCACCGGTGCGGCTTTTCATGTAAGCGCCGTTGTTGAATTTGTTATGTTGCGTCCCGTCGCGGGCGTCATAGTTTTTAAATTTTTTTTCTACCGGGTTAAAACGCGATAAACCTTTATCCGTACTGATCCACAGGAAACCTGAATTATCTTCCAGGATTCCATAAACCGTATCCCCGGCCAGGCCGTCTTTTTCTTTATAAAATTGGAATTGTTCCTTTTCCCGGATAAATTTATTTAAACCGTTATCCGTACCGATCCACAAATTCCTGGAGGAGTCCCTGAAAATGCAGCGGACATTATTGTTACTCAAGCTGTCGGGAATATTCCCATCATGCTTATAGGAAGTGAATACTCCTTTTGCCCGGTCGAATTTATTAAGACCACCGTTGTAGACGCCAACCCAGAGAGGGTTGTCCTTTTCCCCGGATTCTTCCATGAGCGTCATTATATAATCGCTGCTGAGGGTGGTTTTGTCGTTAGGGTTACTGAAATAATGAATAAATCGGTTTTTCTGGGGATCGAATCGATTTAGACCTCTTTCAGTGCCGATCCAGAGTACCCCGGCCCCATCTTCATAAATGGTCAGGATGGTATCGTTACTCAAGCTGTGGGGATTGTTTTCATCATACCTTAAATAAGAAAATTGTTCTTTTTCCCGGTTGAATTGTCCAAGGCCGCCGCCATCGGTTCCCACCCACAATATCCCCCGGCTGTCCTCATGAATTGCCAGGATTATATTGCATTTAAAGCCGTCATTACCCAGGCATTGGTATTTATATTGCGTAAAAATTTCTTTTTGTCGGTCAAATTTAGCCAGGCCTTCGCCGAAGGTGCCAACCCAAACTATACCGGAATGATCCTCATATAGGGAAAGAATAACATCATTTTTTAATGTCCCGGGCATACCGGGATGACTGTAATAATGCTTGAAAATATTTGTCCGCCGATTATATTTATTAAGGCCGTTGCCCAGCGTCCCAATCCATAGAATCCCACTCTTATCCTGGTAAATGGCATTGACCATATCCCCACTTAAACTGTAAGGATTATTTCGAATATGTTGGTAACGGTAAAACGTTCCATTTTCCAGGCGATTAAGACCTCCGCCGCGGGTGCCGATCCACAGGGCGCCGAAAGAATCTTTGTAAATGGCGCAAACCCGGTCGTGACTCAAACTGTGGGGATTATTGCTTTCATATTTATAATGAGTAAATACCCATCGTGGTGCCCTGGTATCAAGTTTATTGAGCCCCCCATCGGTTCCGATCCACAACACACCGGTTTTATCACCGTTGATAGCAATTACGTGATCATCGCTGATACTGTCGGGGTCCTGGGAATCGTGTTTAAAGCGGGTGTATTGTCCTGTTTTTTTATCGAACCGATTAAGTCCACCGCCGTCGGTTCCGATCCACAACACGTTATTTTCATCTTCATAAATAGCCCGCACATTATCATGAGTCAACCCACTAGGTGCGGTGACAGCGGCAGTCATTTTATAAAGTCCGCCGCCGTATGTCCCAATCCATAAAACGCCATCCTTATCTTCATGGATGGGGGAAACTTCAAGATCAATTAAGAAATGTGAAAAATCGCCGGTTTCCCTGTTCAATTTATTGAGACCTTTTTCAGTTCCGATCCACA
>JAUPLE010000292.1 GCA_030837085.1 Acidobacteriota bacterium
AGATAGAATAGATTTGTACGTCCTGGTCCAGGCGGCCAGCTTCCACATCAGGATCATAGGTCCAAAAATCTTTTCCCAATCCAATGCGAGAACGGTCGAAATTAAGCCCACACCGTTTCCGCCCCCGATGCGGACGCCTGTGCCACTGATTAGGCTTGCCGTAGGAAACCTGGCTGTGCGTCAATACATTCTTACCGGGGATGTGGTACTTTTTTTGCAAATTATTTACCAACAATCCCAGTGAATGGTACTGGGCGTCGGTGATTTCCCCATAATGAAATCCTACCAGTTCGATGGCCAACGAATGGGAACTAATATCCTCCACGCCGTCCCACATACTGAGACCCGCATGATCGGCCCGGTAACGAGTGTTTAATACCTGGTAAGCATCGCCGTTCCTGGCAATGGCATAATGCGCATGACCGCCATAGGTCCTGTACGCATTGCTTAATTGCTTGCCGCGGGAAAGAGTCGCAAGAGTACTGGCAAGCCCGCCTTCAGAGGTGTGAACAATGATATAACGGGTGCTTAAACGTTTCTCTTTGAAAAATTTGCGGCTAAGATGTTTCTGGTAATCTTTAATGACCAAATGCTTTCCTTTAGCGGGCGCGGCATTAACGGGAAATACCCCACTGCCTGCAATAATAAACAAACTGCACAGGATAACCGATAAACACGTTGGAAAGAAACGCACTTTCATGGACGTCATTATTTCATATAAAAGAGATAAATAACCGTAATAGCCACCGTGGCCACCAGGAGCCCCATAGGTATCCCTATCTTTAGAAAATCTCTAAATTTATAACCCCCGGGTCCGTAAACCATCAGGTTGGTTTGATAGCCGATGGGTGTGGCAAAGCTTGACGATGCGGCGATTGTTACGGCAACCAGGAATGGCCGGGGATCGATGCCTGCCTGGTGAGCCATGGCTAGAGCAATAGGAACCATTAATGCCGCCGCCGCATTGTTGGTAATAATTTCAGTGTAAAACCAGGTAATTAAATAAATCCCGGCCAGCATTCCCAGGGTTCCGAAGGAACCTACCACATCGAGCAATTCATGGGCCAGGAACTGGGCCAGCCCGGAATTGGTCAATCCTTTGGAAATGCCGAAAGCCGAGGCAATGATCAGCAGAACTTTCCAATCCACGCTGTTACGTGCATCGTGGGGGGTAATACAGCGGGACACTACTAAAGCCAAAGCCGCGAAGCAGGCAGCGGTAAGAACCGGGACCAGACCGGTGGCCATTGCCGCCACCATTGCCAATAGTACGCCCATTGAAAAATAGGAATACCAGCGCGGTTTCGAATTAACATCTACAGAACGGGAAACCAGGTAAAAATCCCTGGAATGATACCAGTGCTCGATGAAACTGTGCCGGGCCATAATCAACAGGGTATCGCCGGAATGCATGACGATGTCCCCGATCTTTTGGCGAACCCGTTCGCCGCTGCGGTGAATGGCAACGATCACGGCATCGTAAACACTCCTGAAATTACTATCCCGGACATTTTTACCGATCAAAGGGGAATTAGGAGATATGACAACCTCAAAAGTCCCAAGATCATCCGAATCGTAATTATCGAGATCAAAGACCGCATCTTTCATCAATGAAAGGCCGGGGGTCTTCTGGAGGTCCATAATGGTTTCCGGCAGACCGGTAAAAAATAATCGGTCGCCCAGCATTATGGTTTCATCCGGTTTAGCCGGGCTGATGATTTTATCGCCCCGTTGAACCTGGAATAGGAAGAGTCCTTTCAAATGTCTTAAACCAGCTTGTTCGATAGAACGCCCGATCTGTTGATAATTATAGTCCACTTTAACGACCAACACGAATTCACGGGTATTTTCGCCGATAATAATAGTAGGGTCTTTCCTATCCGGCAGTAATTTATGGCCTACCAGGATGACGGCCAGTAAACCGGCAATGGTAATCGAAACCCCCACTGGGGTCAGTTCAAAAAAAGACAAACCTTTAATGCCGTTTTCCAGCATCAAGCCGTGTACAACAAGGTTCGTGCTGGTGCCGATCAAGGTACAGGCGCCCCCCAGGATGGTGGCGTAAGAGAGGGGAATGAGGAACTTGGAGAGGGCGATATTATATTTTTTGGCCCAATGTTTGACCACCGGGATCATCATGGCCACAATGGGGGTGTTATTGAAGAAAGCTGAGAAAGCGGAAACCGGGGGCAGGAAACGGCATAATTTCTTTGAAATACCGCTGTTTCTCCCCAGCAGCAGGTCGCCCATCTTGTTGAATAAGTTTGTTTTTTGGACGGCGGCGGCCACGATAAACAGGAACATCACTGTCAGCATGCCGTGGTTTGAGAATCCTTCAAAAGCTTCTTCCACTTTGACGACGCCCCCCACCAACAGCAGTATTAAAACAGAAAATATAACAATGTCCGCTTCGATGAGTTCTGTTACCAGGAGAATCGTCATAGCGGCCATCAATACTAGCGTGTACCAGGATGCAAATCCAATCATTTTTAATTGTTTTCCATTAACAAAAGTTTTGGGAGGTCAAGGAACCCTTTTTCAAAATGGGGCGGCGCCCCAACCCTCCTTGCACGGCCCCGGGGCCTTCCTTCTCTGAAGACAGTATCTCAAATCCTTGTTTTTTTTGCACACTTTTTTGAGGTATTAGTAAAAGGATTCCTTGCCGCCGGGGGCATTTAAAACAGCAATCGCTGTCCATCGGGAAGATTCCTTTTAAAATGCTTATACGCCTTTTCACCGGCCACCCTGCCGCGCGGCGTGATTTTTAAAAAACCTTGCTGGATCAAATAAGGTTCATATACATCCAGGAGCGTATCCTTCTCCTCCTGGATCGATGTGGAAAGAGTCGATAACCCCACCGGCCCCCCACCGAAATGATCGATTAACGTTAAAAGAATCTTGCGGTCCGTTTGATCAAATCCTTCTTCATCCACTTCCAGCGCCCTGAAAGACAATTCCGTTATTTTAGGATCGATGACCCCTTCGCCTTCCACCTGGGCAAAATCCCGGACCCGCTTGAGCATTTTATTGGCCACCCGCGGCGTGCCGCGCGAACGCCGGGCAATCGCTTCGGCGGCTTTGGGGTATATCTTTATATTCAATATCTTTGCACTGCGGATCAAAACCTCCACCAACTCTTCCACCGTGTAAAAATCCAGGTGAATCATAATGCCGAACCGGTCCCGCAAAGGAGAAGACAATAAACCGGCGCGGGTGGTGGCCCCCACCAATGTAAACCGGTTGAGATTGATAGATATATTTTTCGCCCCTACCCCCTGCCCGATAATCACATCCAGTTGAAAATCCTCCATGGCTTTATAAAGAATCTCCTCCAGGGCGGTCTTCAACCGGTGAATCTCATCGATAAACAATACATCGTTGGGTTCCAGGTCGGTAAGAATAGCGGAAAGATCACCTTTCCTTTCCAGGATTGGACCCGAGGTCTGTTTGATGTGAACTCCCATTTCCACGGCAATAATATTGGCCAGCGTCGTCTTTCCCAGTCCCGGGGGACCGTGAAACAAAACATGGTCCAGCGGTTCCCCCCGCTGCCGGGCGCCTTTGACATACGTCTTAATATTCTCTACTTGCTGCCCCTGGCCGATAAACTCCTGGAAGGCCGAAGGCCGAAGAGTCGCTTCGAATTTTTTATCTTCAATTTCGGGGACAGTGACCTGTTCCCCTTCATCCATTTGGTTCGTTTCCACCTGGTCCGGTTTTGCTGGCGTCATGTTATGGCATCACAACTTACTGATCTTTTTTAATAAAATTTTAAACAACTCTTCAAAGGAGACGACATCCGGGTATTCCTTGAGGATTTTATTAACCAGTTCCGTAACCGACTTCGCGGGATACCCCAGGTTCACCAGCCCGGAGACCAGGTCCTCCCGCATCTGCACGGTTTCGGCGACCTGTTCTTCTTCCAGTTCCAATTTACCGGTTAATTCCAGGATGATCCGCTGGGCGGTTTTCTTGCCGATACCGGGGATAGAACTGATTTTAGCGGCGTCGCCGTTATTAATCGCCTCCACCAATTCGTTGAGGGAGAAAGCGGAAATAAGGGAAAGAGCCGTCTTTCCCCCGATACCGGAAATGGCGGTAAATTTTTCAAAAAAAACTTTTTCTTTGGGGGATAAAAAACCGTAAAGCACCATTAAGTCTTCTTTTATCCGCAGAACCGTATGGAGTAAGACCTCTTTCTCATTTTTAATGGTGGTATAACTGGAGACCGGCACCTGGATTTGCAGGATCACGCCGCTGCCGGTTTCCAATTGCACTTTTCCCGGGGAAATATCAAACACACGTCCTTTGACGGCAGAGATCATAATTTCTTACCTCCTATTTCTTTACACCCAGTAGGTGGCAATAAGCTACTGCCAGGGCATCGCTCTCGTCGGGGCCCAGGGAATTTGTCTTGGGATTCAAGTTCAATAACATATTTACCACATTACTCACCTGGATTTTCGAAGCATTACCGAAACCGGTAAGCGCCAGTTTAACCGCGCGGGGAGAGTATGAGATCAACGGGATATCCCTTGACAGCAAGGAACCCAATACCACGCCCCTCACCGCGGCTAATATATTCATAGACCTGACATTCTTTCCCAGGAACCCCTCTTCGATGGCGGCGCAGTCGCTGGGAAATTTTTGATATATACCTTCCAACCGCTGCCACAATACCTTCATCTTCGCATAAAAATCCTTTTCCTGCAATTTTATCTCTTCCGAGTAAACGTAGGAAATTCGGTCCTTCTCTTTTTTGAGAATACCGATACCGAAGGCAATAGAACCAGGATCAAACCCGATAACAACCATTAATCACATAATAGCAATCGTCGTATGCTTGCTGTTTTGCGGCTTAACTACTTTGCTCGTACGCTTCGATCTCTTCGGGCGAGATATCGAAGTTAGACCAGACATTCTGGACATCATCCATTTCTTCCAATTTTTCAGTCAGCCTGAGCATTTGTTCCGCATGTTTGCCTTCCAGTTTTACATAAGTGGAAGGGATCATACCGATTTCCGAAGACTCGATGGGATAATTTTTTTCTTTGATGGCATTGCGCACATTTTCGAAATCTTCTACCGGGGTGTAGATTTCATAGTTCTCTTCTTCCACTTTCATATCTTCGGCGCCTTTTTCCAGCACCAGTTCCATCAATTCATCTTCGCCCACTGCATCCTTGGGAACAATAATCATACCTTTCCTGGAGAAGATCCAACCGACGCAGCCCTTTTCCCCCAGGTTACCGTTGTATTTCCCGAAGATGTGTCTCACTTCGGCCACGGTCCGGTTCTTATTGTCGGTTAAACATTCCACCAGTACAGCCACACCGGCTGGACCGTAACCTTCATAAGTGATACCTTCGTAACTCACGCCTTCCAATTCGCCGGTTCCACGTTGGATGGCTTTTTTAATGTTATCCGCCGGCATATTGGCAGCCTTGGCGTCGTCGATTGCATGCCGCAAGGCAGCATTGGAAGCGGGATCGCCGCCGCCCTGCCTTGCCGCATAGGTAATTTCACGGATGAAGCGGGTAAAAGCTTTACCTCTTTTAGCGTCCGCCGCCGCCTTTTTGTGTTTTATCGAAGCCCATTTTGAATGCCCTGACATATTTATCTCCTTAAATTAATTTTTTTTTGTTCTTCCGATAAGTACGTTTTCATAAACGTTTTCCTGGCTTCCGCCAACATTCTTTCTACATCTTTATCCGTATAATCGGGACTGTAATGAAACAAAAATAACTTCTTTACCTCTGCCTTTAAAGCATTGGCCGCAGCCATAGATACAGTGCTGTGACCGAATCCCTTCTTGGGATTCTGAACGGCATAATAATCCACATCGAAGTACTGCGAATCGTGGATCAATATATCCACCCCTTTGATGAATTCCAGGTATTTACCATCGAATCCATTGGGCGTCTCCACATCCGTGGCATACACCACCTGTTTGTCCTCGATGTTTACCCGGTAAATAATAACCCCGGCTAGGGGGTGATTGTTTTCTTTAATATAATCCAGGCTAAAATCGTCAGTAATGGTTAATCGACGTGGGTCCCGGGTATCCAACTCCACAAAATCAAATTTTGCCTTTATTCCCTTTTTTCCGACAGGTGAAAGGGGCCTATCAAACAGGGAATAAATAGTTTCCTGGAACGAAACTCCATTATTCTCGTTATTATCGCAGTAAAAAGCAATATGGAACTCTTTATCAAAAACAGGCTCGAAAAAGGGAATACCCTGGATATGGTCGCTGTGCAGGTGGGTTAAAAAGAGGTCCACGTGTTTTATATGGGGTTTCCTGGTTTTTAAATAATTGCCGATATTGATGATACCGGTGCCCCCGTCCAGGATAACAATATGGTCGTCCTTTTCAATAAGGATGGAAGCAGTATTACCGCCGTATTTATTGGTGTTTTTATGGGGGACGGGATAGCTGCCCCTCACGCCGTAAAAAACCAGGTTCGTTTCACCCATTAACATTTCCCTTTATTTATAAAAATCTTCCAGTAATTTATACACGCACAAATCGCCGCACATGGAACAGGCATCCGTAGCGGAACCTCTTCTTTCACGGATTTCCCGGAATTTCTCGGGGTCCATACAGAGAGTTTCTTGTTTTTTCCAGTCCAGTTTTCGCCTGGCTTCCGCCATTTGATTATCCCTATCCATGGCGCCGGGAATGCCTTTGCCAATATCGCCCACATGGGCCGCAATCCGGGAAGCAATAATGCCTTCCTTAACGTCTTCTTCCGTGGGAAGTCCCAGGTGTTCCGTAGGCGTCACATAGCAGAGGTAATCCGCGCCTGCAGCCGCGGCAATGGCGCCGCCGATGGCCGAGGTAATATGATCGTAACCCGGGGCAATGTCCGTGACAATGGGCCCCAATACGTAAAATGGGGCATCATCACAAACTGCTTTCTGCAGTTTGATATTCATTTCGATCTGGCCGATAGGCAAATGACCGGGGCCTTCCACCATGACCTGGACGCCGGATGTCCTGCATTGTTTCACCAGTTCGCCCAGGGTCAGCAATTCTTCCATTTGTCCCCAATCGCTGCCGTCCGACAGACACCCAGGCCGTAGGCCGTCGCCCAACGACATGGTAACGTCATATTTGCGGGCAATCTCCAGTATCCTGTCGAAATGTTCATAAAAAGGATTTTCTTTATCGTTATGGAGCATCCAACCGGTAATAATGGAGCCACCCCTGGAAACAATACCGGCCCTGCGTGGTTGTTTTTTTAATTTTTCCACGGCCTTCCGGGTCAATCCGGCATGGATGGTCATAAAATCCACGCCGTCTTCGGCCTGGGCTTCGATATATTCCAGCATACCGTCAAAAGACATATTAACGAATGTCCCGCCTTTGGCAGCGATATCTTTTGCCATTTGGTAGATAGGTACATTGCCGAAGGGAATGCTGGACCGTTCGATCAGTACCCGTCTTATTTTCGATACATCGCCGCCGGTGCTGAGGTCCATGACCGTATCGGCCCGGTGCTTAACCACCATATCGATTTTTTTCAGCTCATCCTCGATTTTGGCAAAGTCGCCGGATGTGCCGATATTGGCATTGATCTTTGTCTTTAAGAACTTCCCGATACCGATGGGATCGAGGTTTTTATGGTTTCTATTGGCTGGGATAACCACTTTCCCTTCTGCCGTCAGTTGTCTTAATTTTTCTACATCGATGGATTCTTTTGCCGCGGCTGTCTTCATCTGATCGGTAACCATACCTTTTTGCGCGCTCTCAATTTGTGTCATCATGTCCTCATTTTGTTCATGCTTCATCCAGTTGTAAATATTATAATATTTTTAATCTTAAATCAAGTAAAAAAAATAAGACTGCGTCTTATTTCTCTTGATATTGGGAGTAAAGTATGGTAAGATTCTTTTTCAAACGCCGGGGTGGCGGAATAGGCAGACGCACGGGACTTAAAATCCCGGGCCCGTTTCGGGCGTGGGGGTTCGATTCCCCCCCCCGGCACTTCCCCCCCATTGGCCGTCAACCAGCAATGAAAAGTCAGGAAAGACATTTTTAGGTTTGACAATTTTTCCTGATCTGTTAAAATATAAAGCAATGCTATCAATCATCCTTTTTTACTTTGTATGTTATTGGATAAGCTTTGTACTGTGCATTCCCATAGGGCCTGTAAACCTGGAAATTTTCCATACCGCATTAAAGAAGCATTATCCCCAGGCGGTGGCAGTTGCGGTGGGTGCGGCATGCGGCGATGCAGTATGGGCTACTGTCGCTTTCTTCGGTGTATCACCCTTTTTATCTTCTCCCCGGATGGAAGCCCTTTTCCTGGCAGCTACCGCCGTCATTACCATGGGACTGGCTATTTATACTTTAAAGGATTCCAGGTTTATCCAGGAAAAAGAAGAAAAAGTAGTGCTCAAAATCAAATTGAAACGTTGGGCCTTTCTTAAAGGACTGACGCTGGTGCTGGTCAATCCCCTTGGTATCGCTTCCTGGATGATATGCCTGCAATTTCTTAGAAAATTGGGTATTTATATTCCGATGAGCTTCAATTATGAAGTGCTATTTTTTCTTACGGTCACGGTGGGCGCCGCTTCCTACTGTTTATTGATTGTTTTCATTACCAATAAGATGAAACATATATTCAGCCCCGAGAGAACTCATAAAATAACCAAATACCTGGGCTACTTCCTGTTGATTCTCAGTATTTATTTCATGTATAATGCGGCAATAATCCTCTTTTCAAGCGGCCAAATGCCTACCATTAAGTAATTAAGCTTAGGAGTGCCTGCTTCTCCTGGTTTTTTTGAATTTCTGGGGGTGAATACCGAAATAATCTCTGAAAAGGGTGATAAAATAATCTGCCCTTGAGAATCCCGCAATCGCTGCAAGGTCCTCCATGGTCAAGTTCCTGTTTTTTTTCAGCATCTGGGCAGAGCGGAACATTTTTTGCCCGATGATAAATTCATTTAAGGTAATGTCTTTATCAGCCTTAAAGGTCCGTGAAAGATAAGATGGGTTTACGCCGAAGGTGTCGGCGATAATAGATACCTTCAGTAATGCCAATTCATCGTTCTTTCTCGTTAACACAAATTCGGCCACTCGATCGGAAATTTTTTGTTTTCCCATATTTACCTCTAAATTTGACTCAGATTATGCAAATGCTGAGATAGGTTTGATTATACCATAACAAACGCTATAATTCTAATTTTTAGAGGTAAAAAAATTATCATCCCCAAAAGTTAAGTGGAGTCTACTTTAATGAATGGATAAAATCCAGCAAGACCCATTCAAGTATATAGTGATACTCTTCGGCGATTTCCAGCTTATCCTCGGAGTCGTGTAATACTCCCCAGGTAATGTAATTACGCGCCAATTCCATGAACCAATTTAACAGGTTAGGGCCGAACCGATTTATAATGACAGTTTTATATACAGGGCTGTTGGATTTCAATTGAGCCTGCACATACCAGATGAGTTGTTTTTCCGGGGTCATGGTATACATATGTTTGATAGGGAGTTTACCTGCTTCTAGTGCCTGGATGTATTCATCATGACCGGGAAAGGTTTCGTAAAAATGATCCGCGGCATAATTGTGCAGCGCAGGACCGAAAGCGATACAGGGAGATTGTTTTTCCCAGCGCTCCCGGTATACGGTGGTATCCTTTACCGACGGTAATAGGAACCAGCCGATCAGGTTTTCCCTGTACCCGTTGGCTTCCAGCATTTTCTTTGCTTCAGTATACATTTGCCAGCACAATTGTTCATCCGGGAACTTCTCCGGCTGCTCCTGGAACAGTTTTATGATCCTGGGCATTTCACGAATATCGAGTCGGTAGATGGTAAGAGATTGCGCGCGCGCTTTTACGGCTTCTTCGACTGATTTCAACCAGGTTTCGAGGTCCTGCTCGTAGAGACCATAGATAAGGTCCACATTGACACTGGGGAAGCGAGGAACTACTTCTTGCAATAATTCCAGAGCCCGTGCCCCGGTATGTTTTCGCTCCACGTTTTTTAATATCCGGTCATCGAAAGATTGCACGCCTATGCTAAGACGATCGACATAACGTTCTAAGATATCGATCTTCTGCGGTTTGAGGGTGATAGGGCTAACTTCCACGCAAACCTCGCATTCTTCATGACCGCCGTAACGGCTGACATAATATTCGAGGGCTTCCTCCAATAAATCGGTAGGAATAACGGTAGGAGTTCCTCCCCCAAAATAGATGGACCGAATCACCTTGGATCGTAAATCGATATTTTCGTCCATCATCTGTGCATGTTTTCTTTCCGCGGCCAGCATTCTCTCCAATTCTTCCCTTTTTAAAATGGGACCCCGGTAGTAATGGCAGTATGAACAGTGCTCAATACACCAGGGGAAATGCACGTAGAGGGCAAAATCTTTGTATTTGCCGTAAAGACCGTAAATAGAATCCTGGAAAGAATCATCGTAAGGGACCGGGTTTGCGCCTGCCACCGCAATGTCTTTTAAAATGGTGAACCGGTACGTTAATCCGTTCTTGCCTTCAAAATAGTTTCCTGGTAAGCCTTGAACTTTTGCATTTTTATTCATTTTAAATCCTCCTTTTATTCTAATCTTACTTCCTTTGCCAATAAATCTTCAAATAAACGAGCAAATTCGGCGATGTGCTCTTTATTCCTGAATATAGAGTGATGATCTCCGTTTATTTCATGATAGATTACCGCGGTGAGGCAGTGATCGCCCCAGGATTCGACTCTAGTGGTATTTTGTTTGGCCGCAAAATAATGGATCTGTGTATGAATTTCCCCACCGGGAATATAGTGAGCGCTTGCATAAGAGTGGGTACGACTTAAATTGAGATACTGGATTAATTCTTCTCCAGTAAGTTCATCATAATCAGGCAACGCCAGCCTATTCTCGATGAGTAATAGCCTCAGTTGTTCTACCAACGCTGCGTCACTGGTTAAGACTTCCACGGCCCGAATCCACAGTTGATCTATATCATTTATTTTCTCCAATTCTGCTTCGTTTCCCGTGGCAATAAAGAAATTCCTTAGAAAAATCTTTTCTGTCTCCAGGGTAAATTCCTGGGAAGTCTTTCCCACTGCACAATCGGGGCCGAGACAATCGAAGAAAGCCAACATATCCAATTCTTCACCCATTTGTTCCAATTGCAGCGTCATTTCCAGGCCTAAATGCCCACCCCACGACCAGGTGGCGAGAAAATACGGCCCCTGGGGTTGAATTTCTTTCATTTGCGAAATATATTTAGCTGCTATCTCCTCGATGGTTGCATTTTGGGGAACGTAATTTCGCAGTTTTTCAGCTTCCACACCCCAGCAATTATAACGAGAGCCCAATTGTTTGCAAAACTCCATATAGGCGCCAACATCGCCGAGTATTTCATGTACAAAAAAGATATTTCCGACAGCTTGGGGGGAGCCGTTAAGCATCACAAAGTTTCCAGGTACTGGAGTAGAAGTAACAGGCAGTTCCACACTGTTTAAGTAACGTTCCAGGGAACTAATAGTGGGATAGGTAAACAAGGTCGCCACAGGAATATCCTGGCCCAGTTTCTCTTTCAACTTATTGCTAACTTTGACAAAATCCAGGGAATTGCCCCCCAGGTCGAAGAAATTATCATATATTCCTACCACTTCCCTGGCCAAAGCTTCTTTCCAGGTCTCAGCTATAATTCGCTGGATATCTGTTTCGGGCGCTTGATATGCACTGCCAGCATGGAAGTCAGACTCCTCCGGCTTTGGCAACTGGGTAAAGTCAATTTTGCCATTGGGATTCAACGGTATCTTGTTTATTTTCAAAAAACAGGCAGGAATCATATAGGCGGGCAATTTCCCTTCGAGGTGTTCTTTTAGCAACAGCGTCGGTGGTGCTGCTTTTTCCGATTCTTTAACCGTAATATAAGCACACAGATACCGCCTATCGCCGTCTGTTTTATCTATCACCACTGCCTCGTTTATTCCTGGAAACATCATTAGATGTTTCTCGATTTCCCCTAATTCTATCCTGAAACCCCGTATTTTGACCTGCTGGTCGACGCGGCCTAAAAATTCGATATTCCCATCCGGAAGCCAACGGCACATATCGCCAGTCTTATAAAAAATATTGGTCTTATACGATCTATAGAACCTATTTTTAATAAACTTTTCTGAGGCTAATTCCGGGTTGTTCAAATACCCTACCGCCACGCCATCTCCACCGATATATAATTCACCCGTTATATTCACAGGGCACAGCTTCATATACTTGTCCAATATCAATAGCGCCCCATTAGCCATAGGCGCGCCGATAGGTATGCTGGAGAGATTTACAAATTTGTTGTCTTCACCACTCTTAATCTCATACACGGCTGAAACAATTGTGGCCTCAGTAGGACCGTACATGTTAAATACACGGCAATCTGTGCTCACTGTTTCAAGACTTTGCTTCAACAGGCTCACAGTTAATTTCTCCGCCCCTAAAAATAAATATTTTAAGGTATCCAACTTACGCCCGGCATTAATAAAATTCTGGTACTGGCTGGGCGTTACATGCAAGATCGTAATCTCATTTTCCGTCATAAAAGAAATACATATGCCCGGGTTTAACAGCATCTCATCAGGAACTATATACAGACCGGCTCCCGTGGTCAATGTGATAAAGATTTCCCATACAGACCAATCGAAATAATAAGCCAAATTGCGGATGGTCCTGTCCTTAGTACCTATTCCCAGGGACTGGTAACCCCAGTGCAAAAAAGGGCAAAAATTGGCG
>JAUPLE010000293.1 GCA_030837085.1 Acidobacteriota bacterium
CCGTAAATCCCCTGATGATCTTTTTCTCTGCTGTTTTGAGATTGCAGAGGTAGATATCCCCTTTCCCTTCGGGTAAATTGAAAAGAGGGGCGGCGATAAGTTGATCTTCGTCGATGAACAAAAGTGGTTCTCTGCCGGGAAACATATGGGGGATGGATTTGATGAATTCTCCTTCGTGATTGAAGAAATGAAGTCTGTCCATATCGGCGGCGATAAACGTATTATGGATGGCGAAGGAGGGCAAAGCGTGCCAGCGGATTTCTCCAGGCCCTTCCCCGGGTTTCCCAAAGGCTTTCTTGAAGGCGCCGCCGCCGCTGAAAAGATAGTACGATCGATTCTTCCAATCGCGGACGCAGACGGTCCCATCATCGGAGACCACAATGGCTGGGGCGGCTAATGAATCTTTCCCGGCCTTATCGATTGTCCAGGTTTTTTCAAGTTTGAAATCCCAGTTACCTTTTAGGGGGTTGTCAGGGTTTACAGTTTTTACATCGGCAGGTGAGACGAATAAAGTTAAAAGTAATAATAAGGTTAAGATCATGGCGTATTCTTTCATTTTTCTCCTTTCTCTTTTTTCACTACCCGTATCCTTGTACAAACAAATTCAACCGATTCATTCCATTTTTAACTTCTTTAACAGTTCGGTTATGTATTTATCTTTCTCTTCGAGTGCTTTCTTATTCTCTTCAAACGCTTTCTTATTCTCTTCAAACGCTTTCTTATTCTCTTCAAGCGCTTTATCCTTCTCTTCGAGCGCTTTATCTTTTTTTTCGATCGTTTGTTTATGTTCGATGAGGGCCATTTCTTTCTGTTCTAACTGTCTCTCAAACCTACCGATCGTACTATCATATTCTCTATAGGCCATTTCCTCTACTTCCAATTGGCGAAGCAATTCTTTATTTGCGGCCGCCTTCTCCAGTTGCTTTAAAATCTTTTTCAGCAATTCGTCGTCGATCTCATAGTTATAGTCCTTTAAACGGTGATCATCGGCGATAAATCTCTCCTGCTTGAATATCGACAATACATATTCCAACCGGTTTTTCATCTGCAAGTGCAAACCCGGTATCTGGATCACATAAGAATCATGGGTTAAACATTCGATAAACTCGTTTCGTTCGGAGATTTCCTCGCCCGCCAATAAATCGATATAATTGCGGTTTACTTTGATTACACCGGGTAATGTCCGGGATAAATAGTATCCTAAAATATAAATTGTTATCAGGGGTAACGGTTCCCTGGCAAAGGTATCTCCTGCCGCCGGGATTTCCTCCTCTTTTTTATATTGTTCACCGAGGTATCGCCGGAACCGAAGGAGATCGGTTGCGTTATTGGATTTCTGGAGTTCGATTAATACCGTCTTATATCCGCCGCTTTTTTGTTTGATTTTTGCGATAAAATCCAGGTGGTAATAGGTTAACCTGGCATCAACTTTTACGTTGCTTTCCTGGGCCTGTAATTCCAGGTGAACGATGTCCTCCCCGATGATTGCGGCGATGATCCCTTTAGCGATATCGACATTGTCCATCAGGTATTTAAAAACCGTGTCATAAATCGGGTTAGCGATCAACATGAGGCTGAGCCCTCCTGGCGCCCGGCACAATCATAATATAATCCAATCCATTTGTCAACTCCCTAAAAAATGGAAATGTAACGTGCTTTTCTGTTCTTTTACAACCAAAAAATGAAAATGCAGCGGTTCTTCTTTCTTGACAAAGTCTCTTATTTTTGAAATAATACAAACCTCATGCCTCATGTCTTATTGCCTGCTGTTTTTGCGGCAAGAAAAAGGAGCACAACATGAAAGGAATTATCCTGGCGGGTGGAAGCGGTACCCGCTTGTATCCCGTGACCATACCGGTTTCAAAACAATTACTACCGGTATACGACAAACCCATGGTCTATTACCCCCTCTCGGTACTCATGCTGGCCAATATCAGCGATATCCTGGTTATTACCACCCCCCATGACAGCGAGAGTTTTAAAAAATTATTGGGCGACGGCAGCCAGTTCGGCACCCGGATATCCTACGCCACCCAGGATAAACCCCGCGGCCTGGCAGATGCATTTATCGTGGGAGAAAAATTCATCGGCGCCGATTCGGTCTGTTTAATCCTGGGCGATAACATCTTCTACGGCCAGGGCCTGGTGGAAAAACTCCGGGCCGCCGCACAGCGTACAGCCAAAGCCACCATATTCGGATACTATGTAAAACACCCGGAACGCTACGGTGTGGCCGAATTCGATGAGCAGATGAACGTCATTTCCCTGGAAGAAAAGCCCAAAAATCCCAAATCCAATTACGCCGTAACCGGCCTCTATTTCTATGATAACGACGTCGTTTCCATTGCCAAAAGCATCAAACCCTCCGCCCGCGGGGAACTGGAAATAACCGACGTCAACAAGACCTATATGGAGCGAAACAAATTGGTGCTGGAAATCCTGGGCCGCGGCTACGCCTGGCTGGATACGGGAACTTATGAATCGCTGTTGGAAGCCGGCAGTTTCGTTGAATTGATGGAACGACGCCAGGGCTTAAAAATCGCCTGCCTGGAAGAAATCGCTTACGGTATGGGATTCATCTCCCATGATCAATTGCTGAACCAAGCGGAAAAATTCAAAAATAGCCAGTACGGCCAATACTTGCTTGATTTAAGCAATAAAATGAAAGTTGATAAAATCACAGGATGACGGATATCAAGAAAAGGGAGATAACCATATGAATATATTAGGCATATCCGCCTTTTACCATGACAGCGCCGCGGCGCTGGTCAGGGACGGAGATATCATCGCAGCAGCGCAGGAAGAACGCTTTACCCGCAAAAAGCACGATTTCGACTTCCCTCATAAAGCCATTGCCTACTGCCTTGAAGAGGCCGGGATTCAGCCCAGCCAACTGGATTACGTGGTATTTTACGATAAACCCTTTATAAAATTCGAGCGCATCCTGGAGACCTATTTACAGTATGCGCCCATTGGAATCCAATCGTTTATCAAAGCCATGCCTTTGTGGATCAAACAGAAACTCTGGATGAAGAACTTGATCCAGGAAAACCTGCCCGGTTACGAGGGGAAAATACTCTTTCCCCGGCACCATGAATCTCATGCGGCTTCCGCTTTTTATCCATCACCCTTCGAAGAAGCGGCGATAATCACCGTGGACGGCGTGGGCGAATGGACCACCACCAGTGTGGGGCACGGCCAGGGAAACAAGGTAAAACTCATAAAAGAAATCCATTTCCCCCACTCCCTGGGTATGCTCTATTCCGCGTTTACCTATTACACCGGTTTCAAAGTCAATTCCGGGGAATACAAAGTAATGGGATTGGCGCCTTACGGCGAGCCCAAATACGTGCAAACCATCCTGGACCATTTGATCGATTTGAAAGAGGACGGCTCCTTTAAATTGAATATGAAATATTTCAATTATGCGGCCGGCTTAACCATGACCAACCGGAAGTTCAACAAATTATTCGGCGGTCCGCCCCGGACCAAAGAAGGACGGTTGGGGCAGCGGGAAATGGACCTGGCCCGGTCGTTGCAGGATGTAACCGAACTGGCCATGGTGCGAATGGCCAGGCACGCCCACCGGGTGACGGGTTCGAAATACCTTTGCCTGGCCGGCGGCGTAGCGCTGAATTGCGTCGCCAATGGGAAAATCCTGCGGGAAAAAATATTCGACGATATCTGGATTCAGCCCGCGGCTGGCGATGCCGGGGGCGCGTTGGGCGCCGCATTGGCAGTTTGGTATGATTACCTGGACAACCCACGAAAAGCGGATGGAAAAACAGACACCCAAAAAGGTTCTTACCTGGGCCCGGAGTATAATGACAAAGAAATCCTGGCCTTCCTGGAACAGAACCAACTCCCGTACACCCGTTATTCGGATGAAGAGATATTGAACATCACGGCGCGGTTGTTGACGGCGGAACACGTGATCGGGTGGTTCCAGGGCCGCATGGAGTTTGGCCCCCGGGCGCTGGGCAGCCGCAGTATTATCGGCGACGCCCGCTCCCCCGTGATGCAGAAAAAAATGAACCTGAAAATCAAATTCCGGGAATCCTTCCGGCCTTTTGCGCCGTCCGTATTGGGTGAAGAGGTGGCCAATTATTTCGAATTGGACCGGCCCAGTCCTTATATGCTGCTGGTGGCAAACGTGAAAAAAGAGCTCCAGCGGGAAATGTCCGCAGAAGAAAAGCAGTTGTTCGGCATTAATAAATTAAACGTGGTACGGTCGACGATTACGGCGGTCACGCATGTCGATTATTCCGCCCGGGTGCAAACCGCCCACAAGGAAACCAATCCCAGGTACTGGCAAATGATCGACCGCTTCCGGCAGATGACCGGCTGCCCGGTGATTGTCAATACGTCGTTTAATGTCCGGGGCGAGCCCATTGTTTGTACGCCGTTGGATGCTTACAAATGTTTTATGCGCACGGAAATGGACTACCTGGTGTTGGGCAATTACGTGCTGGATAAGAAAAACCAACCGGAATTCCATGACAATATCGATTGGCGTGAAGTGTTTGAGTTGGACTAGGAGGAAAGGAAAGCGCATGGATAAATCAAAGTTCAATGTCAAGAGCGAGTGGCGGAAATTCGGGATTATCCTGGGGATTATTTTGGCCGTAATTGCCACAATTCTGCTTATAAAAGCCAGGGCTTCGACCATCTATTTTTACGGGGCCGGGTTCTTTTTCACAGCGGCAGCGTTGATTGTCCCGATCGTGGTAAAACCGGTTTTCATATTATTCTTATATATTGCCCACGTCATGGGCTGGATCATGACGCGGTTGATACTCGGTATTTTATTTTACCTGGTCATTACGCCCATGGGTTTGCTGGGAAGACTATTCGGCAAGCGGTTCCTGGATTTGAAGTTTCCCGGGAAACAGGAGAGTTACTGGATTGAGACCGATCAGCTAATCCGGGATGAAGGGGTGAATAGTTATGAAAACCAGTTTTAGAATAAACAAAATAGCATATAGAGGAGGGGGCAGACACGTAGGTCTGCCCCTACAAAATAAAAAATTTCCGGATCATTTAGGCAATTCGATTGATTTATGTAGGGGCGAACCTATGTGTTCGCCCAAAATTTTTTAAAAAAAAGAATTGTTGATACAGGAGTAAGAAAATGTCTAAGATGTCAATTATAAAAGAGTTTTGGGATTTTCTAAAAGTGCGTAAAAAATGGTGGTTGGCGCCCATCGTATTGGTCTTGTTGTTATTGGGGGCGCTGTTGTTGCTTACCGAAGGATCAGCCCTGGCGCCGTTTATTTACGCCATATTCTAAGGTCCGCAAACCAGCGCGCGGGCGGCCTATTGTAGTACCGTGACGATAGGTTGTCATCAAAAGCGGTGTCTGGCTCGGAAACATTCCTGGGTCATATTAAAATAATAATAACGCTGCACGGGTTCATTAAAAATAAAATCACTCTTCATATTGATTTTTTTTTTAAAATAGTATATTTTATCATCATGGCCAAAGAAATAAATATTCCAAACGCACTCAGTAGCATTCGCATCCTGACAATACCGGTTATTTCCCTGCTGATCCTCCATGCCAACGCCCGGAACTACCCTATCCTTATCGCCGTCGTCTTCTTTTCCATATTACTGGATTTTTTCGACGGGTTCCTGGCCAGGAAATTGGCCCAGGAAACTGAATTGGGAAAAATCCTGGACCCCATTGCCGATAAACTCATGGTATTGTGTATCATCCTGGCCTTGATAATCAAATCGGATTTTCCCATATGGCTGGGCATCGCCATTTTCCTGAGAGATTTCTTGATACTTTTGGCCAGCCTTATAATGAGTAAAAAGGAAAAAAAGATAAGGCCGTCAATCCTGATCGGCAAAATCACGTTTGCAGCTTTATGCGTTTTATTACTGGCATTTATCGTCGATCTGTCCCCTAACCTGCATTTCCCCCTGGTGAAACGTTATATTATTGTTTTAAACGTCGGATTTCTAGCCTGGTCATGGATTGAATATTACACCTTATATAAAAAAGAGAAAAATGCAGAACAAATCTAAAAAACATATCCTTATCATTGATGATGACCTGGAAGTGATCGAAATGCTGAAAGACCTTTTCGAAGGAAATGATTTTTTCGTCGGCGCCGCTACAAATGGCACCGAAGGACTGGACTATTTCAAGCATCAACTCCCGGACCTGGTCATCTCAGACCTGCTCCTGCCCGGAGAACATGGTCTCAATGTGATTAAAGTCATTAAGGAAAAATATTTCCTCCCGGTCATTATTATCTCCAGCATCTATAAGGAAGGGCAATTGAAAAGCATAATGGAAGAGCATTTCGTGGAAGCTTTTTTCGAGAAACCCCTTAAACTTAGTGTTTTATTGGAAAAGGTTAATTCCATTCTCAATGCAAGAACGGTATAACTCGCTTAACGCCTTTTTAAGAAAAAAATTTAGCGGCTGGAAAATTCGTAAAATTCCCATAAACGCAGGATTCCCCTGCCCCAATAAAAACGGCCGCCTATCCGGAGCCGGGTGTGTTTTCTGCGATAGCTTCGGTTCCGGCCCCATCAAGAGTTTCGCATTACCCATCAGGGAACAAATCCAGGCCTTTATCGGCGCGCATAAGCGGACTGAGACAAAATACATCGCTTATTACCAGGCCCATTCCAACACCTATGCGCCTGTGGAAATCCTGCGGGAGAAATATGAAATTATTTTCGCTTTCCCCGAAATCGTGGGGCTTTTTATCGGCACGCGGCCCGATGCCATCGCCCCGGAAGTCTACCCCCTCCTGGAAGAACTTAACAAACGAACATATCTAACAGTAGAATTGGGCCTTCAATCTATCCACAGCCGGAGCCTCGAATTCCTCAACCGCAACCATACCTACACCCAATTCCTGGAAACTTTCCAGCACCTTAAAGAGAGAAACATCCCCGTAGTGGTACACCTGATTATCGGCATCCCGGGCGAAACGCCGGCGGATATGCTGGAGACAGTCAAAGAGATGAACCGTCTCAAACCCGAGGGTATCAAATTCCACCTGCTGCATGTATTGAAGAACACGCCGCTTTACGATATGTATCAGCAGGGAGAGTTCAAATTACTGGAACAGGATGCCTATGTGGACCTGGTAGTGTCGTTATTGGAACACCTGGACCCGGAAATCGTGATCCACCGTCTTACGGGCGAGCGGGACAAAGAGATATTTTATGCGCCCGAATGGGCCATGAATAAAAACGAAGTGATACGGGCTATTCGCAAGACCATAGAGGACCGCAACACCTACCAGGGGAGATATTATGAACCAATATAAAACTAGCCACAAAGGCACGAAGGCACAAAGGTACACCAAGGGTCTTATTATAAAAATCCTTGGTGTCTTGGTGCCTTGGTGGCAAAAATTCTAATGAGCAATAAGGGCATTTATATTCATATCCCGTTTTGCAAGCGGAAGTGTTTTTACTGCCACTTTGTAAAAGGCGAATACGACGCCGAAGCCATTGAAAAATATACGGACGCCCTGGTAAACGAATTCCGAATAAAGGCCAATGCTAATGACGCCGTCGATACCGTCGATACCATCTATATCGGCGGCGGTTCCCCGTCGCTATTGAATGAACAACAAGTTTCAAAGATCGTTACCGGCCTTTATAAACATTTTACCATTTCCACTAACCTTGAATTTACCATCGAAGTCAACCCCGAAGATGTCACGCCCGCAAAATTAAAAGCACTACGAAATGCAGGGATCAACCGGCTCAGTATCGGCACCCAATCGTTCGTCCCGGCAGATTTACATTATTTAAAACGAACCCACAGCGTCCAACAATCGCTGACAGCCATTGAAGATGCACTGGATGCCGGGTTTTCCAATATAAATATCGATTTCATCATCAGCCTGCCCACGCAAACCCAGAAAACACTGGTTAATAATCTCTCTATCCTGGAAAAAGTCCATATCCCGCATATCTCCGCTTATATCCTTGAAGAGGTGGAAGATGGCGAAAAAAAAAATTTAAGAGATGAAGCACTTTATTTTTTTACCTTGGATTATCTAAACAGCCTGGGATATATTCATTACGAGGTCTCCAATTTCAGTAAAAAAGGTTGCCAATGCCGGCATAATCTTAAGTATTGGAAAAATAAAGAATATATCGGCGTGGGGCTTTCCGCTTCCGGTTATGAGAAGGGACTGGATTACAAAAACACGGAAAACCTCGAGGAGTATTTTGCGAAAGTAAATGCCGGTTGCCTGCCGCGGGCAGAAGTGAACCGGGGGGACGCTAATTTTCGGGGAATAGTGGTGGGGTTGCGTTTATTGGAAGGGATACCTGTTAACCATTTCGCAAAGTACCCGGGGGAGTTAGAATTGCTGCTTGCCAATGGATTTTTAATCCGCCTGGGAAATAAGATTGCGGTTGCCCCTAAAAAGATACTGCTGCTCAATGAAATATTGACCTATTTTGTCCCCGGTTCATAAAACAAGAACCGTGATATTAGGAGCATATCATCAATTATTTTATCGTAACGCCTCGTCGCTCAATTTTTCATACAACTCCGGGTTGTGGATGCCTTTACTGCCATCTTTTTCCAGGAACATCCACACGTCGTAGGCATGATCCCCTTTGCCTAATTTTCCCCGGTAACCTTTTCCCGTAATTGCTTCAAAAACTCCTGGCCGCTGGTCTGCCACTCATCGAACATGGCTTCATAATCCTTCTCGTGGCATTTTGAGCAAACCGTTTTCCCCGGACGCAGCAAGCGATTCTTCTCATCCTTGTGACAATCGACGCACGCCACACCCCCGATATGGGATTCGGGACCTTTAACGTAGAAAAAGCCACCTGGCTGAAATAAACCGCGTACTGCGTACCGTGACAATTTTTGCATTCCGGCAGTTTGCCGCCGGCAAGTTCCCCATGATGGCAATCCATACACTCTTGCTTCGAGATTACCAACTCGCCGTGCTTCCTGGCATTGGAATGACAGCGGGTGCATGACAGCCCCTGGCCTTTGAGATGAATAAAATGCGAAAACTTCCAGCCGAAAGCGGTCGTCACTTTCTGCTCTATTCCCGTGTGACAACCGGAACATTCACCGGGCACAATATTAGTCTCCTTTTCAAAAGCAGGCAGCTTCTCCGCGGCGCCCACGGATATCAATCCTTCTTCCAATAATTGATACGCTTTATCCAGCAAACGATTGGCAAATGTAATAGACACATGGCACCCGCTGCGCATACAGCTTTCATCGGAAATCTCGGCCCAGTGCTTATTTCTCTTGTATATCCCGGTAAAATAGTTCACCAGCATTGAAAGCGCGGTAAATTTCCCTTTAATTTTGCTTTTTATCCCCGGTGGAAAATGACAGTCGGTGCAGGGATAAAAAGTTCCTTTTAAACAGTCCTAATACCAGGCCAATCTTTCCGTGTTTTTTTTATTTTTTTGTCTTTATTTCCCTATTGCGGTCTCCATTGCCAAATGCAATTGTATAAAAAATAAAAAAATAAGTAAAGTATCTGCCGCATCTTAAGTTCACCGTCTACCATCCCACGACGTCATTTTATCCCCACTTTCGCCAATTATTTGCATTTTTTAGTAAGTGTTCACCCCAATTCTTTCAAAATGAGAAGGTCCGCATTCCTTTTCCCCACTTGAAAACAACGGACATTTCGATTACAATATTCCCTTAAAAAAATGGAACAAGATCATTTATTTTTTATGCAAAAAGCATTTGAGCAAGCCGAACTGGCCTACAAAGAGAATGAAGTCCCGATAGGCGCGGTAATAGTCTTAAATAATGAAATCATCGGCAAAGGCTACAATTCCGTCATCAAAAACTCCGACCCCACTGCCCATGCCGAAATCATCGCCCTCAGAGAAGCAGGAAAAACCGTGAAAAACTACCGCTTACTGGATACAACGATTTATGTCACCCTCGAACCGTGCTTGATGTGCTACGCCGCATTAGTACATGCCCGGGTTAAGTATCTTTATTTCGGAGCAAGCGATCCCAAAGGCGGCATTTTTTCCACTGGAAAATTTGATGCAATAAAAAATATTTTTAATCACACAATTGAAGCAAAATCTGGTATAATAGGGGATAAAACTTCGAAGCTTTTACAGGATTTTTTCCAGGCACGGAGGGGTGCCGGAGCGGTTGAACGGGACGGTCTCGAAAATCGTTGACCTGGCAACGGGTCCGTGGGTTCAAATCCCACCCCCTCCGCCATTTAACTTGACATGAGGAACCTTAATAATGGAGAGGAAAAGGCCCAGGTATTCCAGGGTTTTCTCAAAATCATCGTATAATGCCGGTTTGGGAATGTAATTATTGCATCCCAGTAAGTGGCAGCGCTCCACTTCTTCCGGGTCATTCACCGTGGTGAGTATGATTACCGGAATTTTGCGCAGTTCCGGGTCTGCTTTTATTTTAACCAGCACTTCCTCGCCACTTATACGGGGCATGCGAATATCCAGGAGCAGGAGATAACTTTTGCTTTTTTCTGCTTTTTCATCACCATTCTTCACAGTACAAAACAAGAAATCCAGTATGGTCTGGCCGTCTTTGAAAAACTGAATCCGGTTTTCAATACCGGCGCGGCGTAGATTTTTTTCTATAAGACGTAAATGTCCTTCCTCATCATCCACAATGAGGATATTGAAATCACTCTTCATATTCTGTATCTCCAACGGGGATAATAATACCCCAATTGATTATATTCCTTTATAACAAAACGAAAAAAAAAATGCAAGAGAAGAAAAATTTTTTTCTTCTCCCTCTACCTTTTTGAATAAATATGTTTTTCTCCCCTGAAAAGATAGAGGAATGTATTTTTAAAAAGAACATATAAGGCTCGCACTCCATCTTTCCAATTGATCTTCTTCCCCTCCGCATAAGTCCTGCCATGATAAGATATCCCTACTTCATAAAACCGCAACCCTTTTACTTTCGAAAGCTTAAACGTCACCTCCGGCTCAAAACCGAAACGATTTTCCGTAAGACGAATTTGTTTGATTATTTCGGCCCGGAACATCTTATAACAGGTTTCCATATCGGATAGGTTCAGGTTACTGACCATATTGGAAAAAAGAGTGAGCAGGCGGTTGCCTACCGAATGCCAGAAATACAACACCCGGCGCTCTTCAGTCGTCATAAAACGCGAACCGAACACGACATCGGCCTTATCCGCCAGGATGGGTTTTAGTAATTTGGGGTACTCGTCCGGGTCATACTCCAGGTCGGCGTCCTGGATGATAATAATCTCACCCGCGGCCTCCTGTATTCCCCGCCGCACGGCAAACCCCTTGCCCCTATTCTTCTCATTTCGAAATACCCTGACCGCGGGCTGAGCTTCCTGGATATTTGTGAGTATGGAAAATGTCCCGTCCGTAGAACAATCATCAACGATCACAATTTCTTTTTCCAATTTTAAAGGAACGGCCCACACTCTTTCCACTAGCGTTTCAATGGTCCTTTCTTCGTTATAAACCGGGATAACAATACTTAATGTTCTAAATGATTTCAAAGACATAAAGCTCTCCATTGCGATCTGTAAAGACCGGGTTAAGATGGTTTAAGAAATCGACTGACCTGGTCATTTCTTCCTCAGCCAGGCATTGGTAAACCTTTTGCAACCGCTCGAATTCTTTTGCATTGTAGATAATACAGCGGATTTTATCCTGTTTCAAAGCAGCAATGAAATCCTGGAACCCAGGCCCGGCGGATAAGTATTTTTTTAATATGGAATAATCAAGGCTGGAAGAAACATAATACGGACGTTTCAGGTAATAGTTCCTGGCTTCTCCGACCAAAAGGATATTCGCGTCCCCCGGGGTATTCTTATTGACATAGGCTATCGCCGGATAAGTAGGAAAAGCAACTTCCAGGTACTCATCGATACTGGCCGATTTCCCCGAATAAAGGTAATGCGCGCGGCAAATCCGCTCCTGGTATCCGAAAGCAGTAACCAAATTCAGCCCGATTACCAGGAAAAAAAGAGACTTCATTATCTTAATCCCCAGTGCATCCAGCGACTCATAGACCATAACGGTAAAAACGGCCAGCAGAACAATCGCCGCATACATGAAACGTACCTGGGCAGTAAAATAACACCCCACCAATAAAAAAAGCAACGCAAACAGGAGTAACAATGATTTCCGGTTCTCCCGCCGTTTTATCGCGATAATGATAAAGGGTAGAAAAATAAGAAACTGCGCTCCCATCAGTCCACCGGAACCCATTTCATAAAACGAAAGTGTATAGGGGAGTTTCAGTAGGTCTTGCCATGAATGAATTATTTGGCCGACATCGGCTCTCATAGCCGCAAACCGCGACGCATCAAAGTACGGGTTCGCTTGCGGGAAATAGCCCCCCAGGAATGGGAAAATGGGATTGCCTGTGAAAATGTAATTTTTTATGAAGAGCGGCAGCAGCACGGCAGTGATAATGATTCCAAAAATGATGATTACCTTGAAATTGATTTTCTTCTCTTTCAAAAATACCAGGACCAAAAAAATTGCCAGCGGTAGGGTATTGAAATATTTGATACCGATTGCAAATCCCCAGCTCAGGGCGGAACACTTTATCTTGTTGTCCAGGTAGTATTTTATCCCGGCAAGGATGAAAAAAGCGCTTAAGAGGTCGTTCTTTACCGTGCTGAGTAAGAAAACGGTGATAGGCATGGATATCACGAGAAGCAACAGGATGAACCGGTCTTTTAATTGAAAAAATCGCGCCGCCAGGTCAATGAGCATGAATATGAATACTACTCCTAACAAGAAATGAAATATCTGGGGTACGATATCCCCGGCAAAAACAGCGGGGATCAGTGAGATTTCATAGTAAATCGATGTATTGGCATAGAAAAATTGGGGAGTGGGTATGAATCCCTGGTGCTGGAGATATAAATTGGGAATGCCAAGATGGTAAACCAGGGTATCATAGAAAGAAGATGGCAATGAAGCGTAAATGAAAGGGAATATGAAAAGGGCGTATTCCCTGGCCGGCCGTTTGAAAAAGGTAAGCAGGGCGTGTTGAACGATTTCTCTTTTCTTTTTAAGTATAAAATAGAGTAAGACCAGGGGCAGCAGGTAAAACAGGAGTATGGTGAATGGCACAAGGATTTTTAGAAAGGATACGAGGTAAAAATAGAAAGTGGTGAAGATCAACCCGATTCCACAGACATCGGGGAATTCGATGTTTTCTGTTTTTTTATTGAACAGTAGGAGCACCGATATGCCGTATATAAATATGACGGCCAGTAAGCCAATGGCTTTCAATGAGGGAAGAACAACGTTTACGGGATATCTGATCAAGAGGGCATTTATGGCGATAAGAAAGGCAAAAACGATTAAGGCATAAACAAGGATTTTGTCGGTACTTTTATTTGTTGTCATTGTAAGGGAGTATTATACATATTTGGAGAATAAATTACAAATTACAAATTTCACATCTTATGTTATAATAACCCTATGGACGTACATAAATTAGATCGAATTTTCAACCCGCAGCGCATCGCTTTGGTAGGCGTTACCACCAACCCTAAAAGCGTCGGCGGTAAAGTACTGAGCAATCTTGTAGGCGGTGGCTTCCGCGGCGTAGTTTACCCGGTTAACCCCGACAGCGAAGCCGTCATGGGCATACAATGCTACCCGGACGTCAAAACCCTGCCCCGCACCCCTGACCTGGCTGTTATCTGCACACCGGCCGAACAAGTCCCCGATCTCGTGCGCCAGTGCGGCGAGAATGGGATACTGGGTATCATTATTATGTCATCGGGTTTCAAAGAAACCGGTCCCGCGGGCAAAGCCCTGGAAGACCAGGTCATGGAAGAAGCCCACAAGTTTGAAGGTATGCGAATTTTAGGCCCCAACTGCCTGGGCGTCATCGTACCCCATCGCAATCTTAATATCAGCTTTGCCAACGGCATACCCAAACCCGGGGAGATCGCTTTTATTTCCCAGTCCGGCGCATTGTGTTCCTCGGTGCTGGATTGGGCCCTTGAAGAAAAGATTGGATTCTCTTATTTTGTTTCTATCGGGAATGCTCTGGATGTGGCATTTGGCGATTTGATCGATTATTTCGGCGAGGATGAGAAAAGCCGTTCCATCATTCTCTATATCGAATCCATCAGTAATGCCGCCAGATTTATGACCGCGGCGCGGGCCTTTGCCCGCACCAAACCCATCATCGTTTACAAAGCCGGCCGGTTCCCTGAATCGGCAAAAGTAGCCGCTTCCCATACCGGGGCCATGGCGGCGGAAGATGCAATATACGACGCCGCCTTCCAGCGGATTGGCATCTCCCGCGTTTTCGAGATCGGCGATATTTTCGACGTGGCGGAACTGATCGGGCGCAAAAAAATACCCGCGGGGCCCAGGTTGGCTGTAGTTACCAACGCCGGCGGACCTGGCGTCATGGCCACCGATGCGCTCATTGCCGCCAACGGTGTCCTGGCAAAACTTTCCAATGAAAGCATGGAACAACTAAACGAAGCGCTGCCGCCGTCCTGGTCCCACGGAAACCCGGTGGATGTCCTGGGCGATGCGCGTTCCAAACGAATCATGAAAGCGGTTAAGATCGTTCTTGACGATAAAGGTGTGGACGCGGTACTGGTGATATTGACGCCCCAGGCCATGACCAATCCCACTACTACGGCCAAAGCCCTGGGTGAACTGGCGGCAACGACTTCCAAACCGATACTGGCTGCCTGGATGGGCGGCGAGCAGATGCATGAAAGCAACCGCGTGTTAAACGAAGCCGGGGTGCCGACTTACATGACCCCGGAACAGGGCGTGCGCGCTTTCATGACCCTGGTGGAATACTCCAGGAACCTGGAAACATTGTACGAAACACCTAAAGATATCCCGGTGGAGTTCCCCCTGGATCGCGTGAAATTGCGGGAGCAATTTGATCGGCTCATTGCAGAAAAAGGCAATATTTTATCGGAAGATATTTCCAAGCAGTTATTGGACTCGTACGGCATCCCCACTACCCGGCCCCGTCCGGCGGCAACAATGGAAGAGGCTGTGAAACATGCCGACGCTATCGGTTACCCGGTGGTGGTGAAAATTCTTTCCCCGGATATTACGCACAAAACCGATGTCGGTGGTGTGGCGCTGGACCTCCAGGACGCCGGGATGGTGCGTGAGGCGTTTGAACGAATTATAAAGTCCGCTTCCCGGAAACAACCTGGCGCACGGATCGAAGGGGTAACGGTACAACCCATGATTAATATAAAAGACTCGGTGGAATTGATCCTGGGGACTAAAAAGGACCCTGTATTCGGGACAGTTATTATGGTGGGGTCCGGTGGGGTGACGGCGGAGTTGTATCGCGACCGGGCATTGGGTTTCCCACCGTTAAATGAACGGCTGGCCCGACGCATGCTGGAATCGTTGAAAATCTGGCCGTTATTGCAGGGGTACAGGGGCAGGCCGCCGGTCAACATGGACCGGCT
>JAUPLE010000294.1 GCA_030837085.1 Acidobacteriota bacterium
ATATCCTCCTTATTTATTTGAATTTTTTATGACAACATCTTTTTGATGTCTTCAACATTCGGCACTTTCCCGGCGACTTTTACAACGCCGTCCACTACCAGGGCCGGCGTGACCATAACCCCGAAATCCATAATATCGTTGAGATTTGTCACTTTTTCCAATTCATATTGAATACCCAGTTCATTGGCTGCTGTTTCCGCCAGCTCGGCGAGCTTTTTGCATTTCGGACAACCCGTACCGAGGATTTGAATCTTTTTCATTTTAACCTCCTGTTTTTGTATATTTATCCCAGCAGTCCTTGCATAAAGGAACTTGCTCGACTTTACAGCACATTTTCAGCGACATGAACCGGATATCGCTTTTGGGGAAATCTTTCCGGCACGCATCGCATTTTACCACACTTACCTCACCATTTTCTTCACTCATGGTTACCATCCTAATCTCAGAAGGTGTCTAAAATAAGGACCCGTAAATAATGCCGCTGATGGTTGCCATAATAACCACCAGGCTGACGTAGACCACGGTTTTTTTCATTCCCATAATTCCGCGTAAAACCAGCATGCTGGGCAAGCTTAACGCCGGACCCGCCAGCAGCAGGGCCAGGGCCGGGCCTTTGCCCATTCCCGAACCGATCAGGCCTTGCAGAATCGGTACTTCGGTTAGGGTAGCAAAATACATGAAAGCCCCCACGATGGAGGCAAAGAAATTGGCAAAAATCGAATTGCCTCCCACCAGCGATTTAATCGCCGATGAGGGAATTAAGCCTTCATAACCGGGCCGGCCCAGGAAAACACCGGCGACCAGAACTCCCAGGAAAAGCAGGGGGGTTATTTGCCAGGCAAAACCCCAGGTTGCGGACACCCAATCCCCCAGTTCCTCTTTTTTAAACCAGCGAAAAAGCATATAAGCCAGGGCCAGCAGGGAGAAACCTGTAATATACCATTTATAATGAAAAACCAGGGGCCACAGTCCGGTATCGTCGGCGCCCGGCTTTCCCCAATTGGCGAAAACCAGGATGACTACCATCGAGAGAAAATAGAGGCTGTTTTTCCACAAAGGTCGTTCGGTTTTGGAACCGGTCGTTTTAAAGCCTTCGGCTTTGGGCCGGTTTTTCTCTTCTTTTAAGAAGATAAAATGCATGGCCAAGCCGATAAGGATACTGAACCCAACAGCCCCCAGGGCCCGGGCAACTCCTAATTCTAAACCCAGTATCCGGGCGGTCATGATAATAGCCAACACATTGATGGCCGGGCCGGAATAGAGAAAAGCGCTGGCGGGTCCTAATCCGGCGCCTCGCTTGTAAATGCCGGAAAATATCGGCAGCACCGTACAGGAACATACCGCCAGGATCGTCCCAGAGACCGAAGCTACCCCATACGAGAGAAATTTATTGGATTCCGGCCCTAAGTATTTAATGACCGCGTCCTGGCTCATAAAAACCGAAATGGCCCCGGCGATGAAAAAAGCCGGCGCCAGGCATAATAGCACATGCTCGCGGGCATACCACTGCACCAGGGCCAGCGCCTCGAAAATGGGACCCTTGAAGGGAATTATACTCAACGGAAAATAAAAACACACTAAAAATAGAATTGCCAGTAAAAGGAATTTTATCCATTCTTTCATTGTTCACCTTTTTTCATTTTTTTTTCATGTTTGTATATTGGCATATACCGATATAATAGGGAAAAATTTTTTATTTTTTGCATATGGTTTCCCTATTAACGTGGGCAGCCAGTTGCCGATCTTTTTCCATTTCCGGGTCACAGTTTAGTTCCCCGGAGATCAGGTTCAATAGATCTTTTAGAAAACCATCATTTTGGCAGAGGCGGTATTCCACCCACAGGCCATCTTTGGAATCTTCTACCAGTTCAGCATCTTTCAGCACCCGTAAGTGACCGGACACCGTGGATTGGGATAATTGGAGAACTTCTGTAATTTCACAAACGCACATTGGCTTTTGGCTCAGCATATAGATGATTCTCAGCCGGTTTTTATCGCCCAGCGCTTTATTGATCTTTTCAATTTTTTCAACCATATCGTTAATCACCGATATAGTATTTTATCCTATTTCTTGGAAAAGGTCAAGTTATAAGTAAAGAAAACCAGTACAAGAAAGAAAATTGGATTCACCTCCTTCACTACTCTTCTTTTTCTTGACATTTCAACAGGTTTCCATTAAAATCTTAAACATGGAGAAAGCGTTAAATAACCGGAAAAACAACCGCAAAAATGCGGGATTAATCTTACTCGCAGCCATCGGCATCCTCTTTGCCGCTCTCTATTTCTTCCTCATGACCTCCTCCCCCCTGGTGCAATTGCTTCGCCCTCATGAATCCAGTGAAAACATCCTTTCCGCGGCAAACTCATTTTTCCGAAAAGTATCTGTAAATCATTCCCGGTTCGATAGAATAATCTCTACCGGCATAGATAACAACCTCATTAAATACGCCCAATATTACAAAGAAAAAAACCACCGTTACCCGGACCTGGCGCCAGGTTATTGGTCCATCCGCTGGATACCCCGGGATCGCAGCAATACAGACAGGAGAAATCCCTACCTCGAAACCAGGTACGATTTCAACGGTGGGCTGATAGGCTTCACTGATAATACAGGAGAAACAGGGGGGAAAAATATCGATGACACGATTTCCGAAGACGACGCCCTTTTCGAAGCTAAATATTTTTTAGGTGAATACGGCATAAAAACCGATTCCTTATCTGTGACCAATCGGGAAATATCCAAGAAAGGCAACAATACCCAGTATAAATTTGTACTGGAAAATAAATCCAAAAAATACCCCGGTTTACTTTATCAATATACAGTGGAACTATCGGGCAACCGGGTCACCAACTATCAACTAAACCGGGTCATCGATCCAAAAACTACCGGGGTAAGGGGGGACCACGAAGATTCAAATCCAGCGTATATCGTGTGGGCAATTACCTGGTTCATTATTTTTCTTTTTATCGTTGTCCGCTTCATACAAAAACTTCGCCGGGACGAGTTGGAATTCACACGGGCGCTGAGAACAGGAATTGCATTGGGACTGCTCATGATTATCTCAATTGCTGCCAGGGCATGGTATGGTGGTTATTGGCCGGAAGTTCTCATGGGAGCCGGTATAACTGCCCTGTTTGTCTTCCTGGGCATGATGGTTTTACTGCCAGTGGCTGATTCCCAGAGCCGGGGCGCCTGGTCCGAAAAGCTCATTGTCACCGATCTCCTATTCCAGGGTAAATTTTTAATTCGTGAAACCGGCGCCGCTTTACTGCGGTCGTTTTTCCTGGTAGGTCTTATCCTGCTGGTGAGCGGCGTCTTTTTCCACGCCGCTGACGCTTATAATCTCTGCTTTATATCCTTTTCAGAAAATCAATTCAACGTATTTGAAAATATGCCCCGGGCAGCGGGGATTTTTCTCGGCGAGGTTCTCCTTTGCCTCTTTATCGGTTTGAGTATTCTCACCTTCTGGCCCGCCTATTTAAAAGAAAAACTCCGGCACAAAAGCGTGCTGCTGCTATTATTGACCCTCAGCTTCCTCCTATCGGGGTTGCCTTTTACATTTTTCTATCCCCAATTATCTTCGACCCTCCTGGCACTGCCCATTGCGTTTATTTTTGCATTAATCACATACCGATACGACCTTACCACGATTCTTTTCTCCCTCCTGGGGACAAAAGTACTCCTGGACCTGGCGCTGGTTTTCATATATCCCGGCTCTCTCCCCGGGTTGGTGGGCATAGCCGTCGTTGCCATTGCCATTTTCTTTTTACTGGTGGGGATTTACCTGGTTTTTCGCCCGCAGTCGGCCGAGGATTATGAAAGCTATGTCCCGGAATATGTCAACCGCATCAGTGAAAAGGAAAGATTTCTGAGGGAACTGGAAATTGCCCGCAGCGTGCAGATGCGTTTTTTGCCCCAGAAATTGCCCGATTCCCCCAGCCTGGAGATCGTGAGTCTCTGTCAACCGGCCATGGAAGTGGGCGGCGACTATTACGATTTCGTTCAAATAAGCGAACGCTACATGAGCGTCCTGATCGGTGATGTCTCTGGGAAAGGCGTATCCGCTGCATTTTACATGACCATGGTCAAAGGAATAATTAAAACCCTATCCCGGAAAGTCATGAAACCCGCGGCCCTCCTGGCGGAGGCCAATGAAATATTCTGCGAAAATGCGCCCCGCGATGTGTTTATAACTATTATATATGGTATCTTCGACCTGGAAGAACGAACGTTAACTTTTGCCAGCGCCGGCCATAACCCCCTGATTATATGGAAAAAGAAAACCGGCGCCGCCCAATTGGTGAATCCCCGGGGGATTGCCCTGGGGCTGGATAAAGGTCCCCAATATCGGGCCATAATCGAAGATTCTGTTATTCCTATAGAAGAGGATGATATCTACGTTTTTTACACCGACGGCGTCACCGAGGCCATGAATACGAAACAAGAAATCTTCGGTGAAGAGCGGTTATGTGAAACCATTCAACAGAACGCCAATTTTCCGCCCCGCATCCTCCAGAAAAAAATCATTGAAGCTGTTAGCGATTTCTCCGGCAAAGAACCCCAGCACGATGATTTCACCATGATCGTTATTAAAGTAAAAGAACCATTAGAAGAAAAAGGAAAATAAATATAATGAAAAAAAAGAACAAATCAAACAAGATAACCAATTTAATCGTGTTAATAAGTATCCTCGTTTTGTCTTCACTGCCTATAGTTTCGCAAACAGGAGATCCGGTATCAACAATAACCACAGAACTTCAAGCGCGACTGCAATTAACACCGGAACAGGTGACGGGGGTAGTAAAAATATTTAAAATGGCGCAGAGCCAGGCATTAGTGGACAGGGAAAATTTCAAAGGCAATGCCCTGGCGCTGGTCCAGGCAGCCATGCGCAGAAGGGAAATGACCGACGGTTTCGTGGAAAAGTTACTTAACCCAGAGCAAATGCCGCTATTCGCCGATTACAAAGAAAGACGGAAAATGACGGAAGAATTTTTCGTATTGAATGAAGGTTTGCAGTTGACCCAGGAGCAAAGCGTCCAGGTTAAACAAATTCTCGATGAGTACCGGGAGTGGTTTAAAACAGAGAGGGAAAATAGTGAAGCGTTGGGAGATGAAAACAGCGGCGATTTATTAAATGATCCCTATGACAACTTACAGGGCGGGATCGGCAATAGGCCCGGCAATGTACCCGGCAGTATGCCCAATATCATGCGTAATAGGACGCGCGGCGATATGCCCGGGGAACTGCGCGGAGCAAATGAAGAATCCCGCATGCTGGAAGCCTTGAAAGACCTGGACGCTAAAAAGGAAAAGAAAATTGAAAAAGTGCTGACCGAAGAACAACAAAAAATGTATAAAGATATCATTAAAATGCAGCAGCAGGAAATGAAAAAACGATTGGAAGAACGCCGTCCCAGCTAATATCGTAGGGAACAGTGGGGAACAGGCAGTGCCTGTTGCCTACCAAATTCCAAATATTTTTAAAATTCCGATACCTACATGGATCAACACGAACCCCCAAATTACGATGAACAGCAGCACTGGTTTGAAACCCCCTCGGTGATACCAATGGCCCCCTTCATCCACTCCCAGGGGGAATTTCAGCGGTAACGCGTCCACCAACATAGATTGCTGTGGGTTATCCGGCAGATAGAGCACAGGTTCCCGTACTTCATCGCCGATCTTATCCGTAGGTAAAGCCCTGGAGACTCCATTATACACCTTTCCCAGGCGGTCGCGAAATTCATAGGAATATTTCATTACCGGTACATCGTTTACCGTGGTACTCGTGGGTGTACTGGAAATACTTATTGTCCCTGTGATCTCGCCGCAGCGCAGCAGTTTTACTTTTCGCCATCCCAGGACCAAACTGAGAATAAAAAAAGCAAGCCCCGTCGCCGGGCAGACCATTACCACGAGAACCAACCAGATCGGGAACTCCGACACTCGCGCACCTTCCAGGCAGGCTACATCCGGGTTGTCCGGCAGGTAATGCGCCACGACGCGTTCTCCTTGATTCCAGTGAGAGCCGGTGGTGTAACAAGTCCCGTATATGGGCAAGCCATCGCCCGGGTTGAAGCGAAACCGATACTCATAGACAGGGACATCGTTTATAGTGCTGTGGGTTGGCGAGACCGTTTCGACAATGGCAGGCGCGGAAGCAAAGGAGCGACCCAGTCGCCATTCGTCGATGGGATGGGCATGCGCGCCAAACACCCAGACAAATATCATACCGAAAGAGAAGAACATACTTCCGAATGTACCGAAAATACCGGTAAGAGCAGTGCAGACAGTCGGCAGCGGCACCCTCCGCGGCGGGGGCGCCAGTCTATCGATCCGGGTGGAAAGCAGTTCCGACAATCTATTAGAAAATAATTTTTCAAACATAAGAAAATCTTAAATGAAATACATTGAAGAGTCAATAGCAAATGTTTTGCAAATTTAATTGTCTCAAATTCCAAATCGCAGCATATCATTCCTCAAGCCCTTGGTAATATATATTGTGAAATATCAAAAGTATAAAAAAATCAAACCCAGTTTTCAAAAAAAACGTAGGTGGCTCAGGCATCTGTTGAAAAAATATTTTTTTATACTATATTATTATCACAGAAAAAATATGGAGATTAAGGAGGAAAGGAATATGAAAAATAAAAAAATTATCTTTAGTTTAATCATTTTCATCTTTATTGCTGCAGCTATCGGAGGAAATCAATATTTGGCTGCACAAACAAATTTAATCACTATCTCACCTGAAGACGCTAAAAATCACATCGGAAAAAATGTAACAGTTAGAGGAAAGGTGGAACAAGTTTACCACTCAGCAAGATACAATACTTACTTCTTGAACATGGGAGGAGTTTACCCCAATAATAGCTTTACCGCCGTGATACTTTCAAGTGATTTGCCAAATTTTAATGGGGTAGATATCAACCAATATAGTAAAAAGGTTGTAGATGTAAAAGGTACAATTGTAGTCTATAAAAAAAAACCGGAAATAGTACTTCGAACTCCAAACCAAATCTCAATTTGTCCCGCAGCGTCCGGTGGTAAATAGCGTAAAAGCAAAATACGGGGGGATGAGAGATGCGCCTTATCACTCATCCCCGGCAAAAGGGAATTAGAAGGGGGTTAAAATGATATTCAATATATTAGTTATTGCGGCAATATTTCTAAGCGTTATCAGTATTATCTGGATACCTAAATGGCAAACAAGAAAAACCGAGATGAACAAGTCAGATAAATGGAAAGCAGAAAACGAATTCAGGAGAACTCTAATCCAGATATTTGGCGGCGTTATTGTTATAGTCGGTCTTTTTTTTACTAGTGAACAGGTCCGGCAATTTTATATATCCCAGGAAAACATGAAATTAGAGCAACTCTCATCCAGGTACAGTAAGGCCATTGAACTACTTTCAAAAAAAGGGTCTACAAATAAAATTGGCGCAATTTATGCTTTGGAGCAGATTGTTGAAGAGTCCCCTAATTATTTAAAAATCGTCCTGGATGTGCTGCCTGTTTTTGTCAAGCAGTCCGAATACTGTCAAGACAATGAATATAATAAGATAATCCTCCCCGAGGTTCAAGCAGCCATGACTGTAATTGCCAGGATAAAAAATAAAGAAAATACAAACGTCGAAAAGGTTTATAGTATTAATCTCACAAGGGCAAAATTAAAAGGAGTGGAGTTAACTTCAGCCAACCTGGTAAAGGCAGATTTACGGGAGGCTGAGCTTATAAACGCTGAGATAAGTTATGCAAATATGCAAGAGGCTATACTGAATGGTGCTAACATGCAAGGGGCAAACCTGAAGGCGGTTAATCTCAAAATTGCAGTCCTTAGTGGGGTAGACTTTCAAGGAGCTAACCTTGATGGCGCCGATCTTGAAGGTGCAGTATTGTGGTTTGCTAACCTCCAATCTACTAATGGGTTAACAGTGGACCAGCTTTTAAAAGTAAAAACACTTTACCAGGTAAGGGGGCTTGCTGGAAGTCTGAGAGCAGCTCTTTTAGAAAGAAAAAGAGAGTTGTTTGATCCCTTTGAAAAAGAGTGATTAATTCCGCATCTGTCATAATTAGTTCCATTCTCATTACCTTATTTCTGTCCTTGGATTTTGGTGAACTATATTATTCGGAGTGATTCACCTCAACGATCCCTCAAAATAGTATTAAGATTTATAACTCTTTACAAAAAATGGGAAATTAATATTATAATTACACCATAACCATTTAACCGGAGGACAATATGAAGAGACGTATAATTTATTTAGTATTAGTGATTTCAGGATTATTAACGGGCGTCATCTATGCTCATCAGTTCACTGTTTCCAAAGTAGGAGAATGGGGCACGGGCGCTTATAATAAAGTGTATGTAAAGGGCAATTACGCCTATTGCGCCGCCGGTTACGCCGGCCTCGACATCATAAACATTGCCAATCCCGCCAATCCCCAAAAAGTAGGCAACTACGATACACCCGATTCCGCGAACGACGTTTACATAAGCGGTAATTATGCCTATGTAGCGGATATCAAAAGCGGATTACAAATAATCGATATCACCTCTCCATCATCACCAAAACAGATGGGCGCCTGCGATACACCAGGTTATGGGTTGGCTGTGGATGTAAAAGGCAATTATGCCTACATAGCCGATGCATACAGCGGCATGCAAATTATCGATGTATCCGACCCGTCCGCTCCGATCTTGGTGGGAAACTTCCCTGCCCCCCACCGGACAAGTGGTGTATATGTCGTCGGTAATTACGCCTATGTGATAATGGGCGAGTTCGACTGGTCTATGGATACAGTTTCCGGAGGACTGATTATTTTGGATATTTCGAACCCCGCCTCTCCCCAACAGTTGGGAACGGTCGCTTTACCTTATGCAACCGGGATTTGTGTAAAGGGTAATTATGCATACATCACAGCAGAAACAATCGCTACGACTCTAGGCGGACTAGTACCGGGCGGATTCCTGGTAATCGAAGTAACCGATCCCTCTTCTCCTGTGCGCGCCGCGGGCATTGAAAGTAAGAGTTACTTTGATATCGATATAAAAGGCAATTACGCTTACTGTACCGATGGACGGAATCTAGACCTCTCTATCATTGATATCAGCACCCCCACCAATCCCATTATTCTTAGCGGCGACGATACGCCGGGAAAAAGTTACGGCGTGCATATTAGTGGTGATAATGCCTATGTGGCGAGCCTAAGCGAAGGATTGAAGGTGGTCGATATAACCGAGCCCACCAATCCCGTCCTTACCGGGAGTTATGATACTTCGGGGAATATGGATTATCTCAGTGTAAGTGGTAACTATGCTTATACCGGGGACTTCTATGACGGCAAAATGCAGGTAATCGATATTTCCACCCCCGCATCTCCCACCCGCGTGGGAACATATGATGATCCGGATGACAATATGCGTGGGCTCTTTGTAAAAGGGAAATATGCTTATGTCGAATATTCCGGGAATGAACTCCGGATCATCGACACAACCACTCCCACTTCCCCTGTTCTAGCCGGGACTTACGAACATCTAAAATCGTGGTCCCCGGCAGCCATATATGTCAGCGGTAATAATGCCTATGTGGCGGCTTACCAACGCGGGGTGACAATTATCGATATTTCCACCCCATCCGGCCCCACACTGGTAAAAAACTATGAAATTACCCGCGGTCCCAATGACATTTATGTCAAAGGGAATTATGCCTATCTGACGCTTCGTGACAATGGATTGAAAATCATCGATATCTCCATCCCTGCTGCTCCTACCATGACGGCGTCTATCGATCTCCCCAACGAAAGTAATGCGCTGTTTGTCAGCGGAAATTACGCCTATGTGGCGTCTACCGACTTTGGGACAGCGTCGCCTCCCAGCCCCATCGGTAAATTGTATGTCGTCAATGTGGCCAACCCGGCTTCGCCCTCTCTTGTGGGAAGCATTGATCTCCCGAAACCGGCATCGGATGTATATATCAGCGGCAATTATGCCTATGTGACGTGCGGATTAGGCGGTTTAAACGTAATCGATATTTCCAAACCCGCCACGCCTACCCTGGCCGCCAGTTATGACACTTCGGGACCGGCAGAAAAGGTGAATGTAAAGGATAATTATATTTATGTAGCCAATGGCGAAAGCGGGAAACTGTTGGTCTTACAAAGCCAATTGTTGCCCAACCCTCCGCACATCCATTTAAACCGCACCGCCCTGGCTTTCGCCACCAGGGGGCCCGGGATCACAACATATCCTCAAACCCTCTTTATTTCCAACACCGGGGAAAGCGCCCTGGAGTGGTCGGTATCCGTAGACCAGGCATGGCTCCTCTGTTCCCCTACCGGCGGTACCAACAGCGGTGAAGTGTCCGTCTCTGTTCATGCCGCTGGTTTATCAGCCGGGACTTATACAGCGGAGATTAATGTTTCCGCTCCCGACGCCGACAACTCCCCCCAGGAAATAACCGTTACATTGAAAGTATACGACAGCGGGCAAACCGCAGACCCCTTCGGTCAATTCGAAACGCCAGTCGACGGTTCCACGGTCAGCGGCAGTGTCCCGGTTACAGGTTGGGTACTGGACGACATCGGGGTGCAGAGGGTACATATTTTCAGGGGCGAGCCGGATACCATGGTTTACATCGGCAACGCTGTTTTTGTAGAAGGCGCACGGCCCGATGTCGAGCAAACTTACCCCGGTTATCCCATGAATTACAAAGCCGGTTGGGGCTATATGCTGTTGACTCACTTTCTTCCCGGCGGCAACGGAGTCTTTACCCTTCACGTCATGGCTTTAGATGTAGAAGGCAATTATGTCTGGCTGGGCAGTAAGACCATTACCGTAGACAATGCCCATGCCGTGAAACCCTTTGGAACGCTCGATACCCCCACCCAGGGAGGGATTGTTTCCGGGCGAAATTGCCCCAATTTCGGTTGGGTGCTTACCCCGCAACCAAATACCGTTCCCATCGACGGTTCCACCATCCATGTTTGGGTAGACGGCGTCGAACAGGGCAGCCCGGTATATAACCAGTACCGGGAAGATATCGCTTCATTTTTTCCTGATTACAATAACAGCGGGGGCGCCGTCGGATATTTCGACCTTGATACCACCCAATTTGCCAACGGCGTCCATACCATTTCCTGGACCGCCACTGATGACGCCGGAAACAGCGAAGGCATCGGCAGCCGTTACTTTTCCATTAAAAATACCGGCTCCACTGCACTCGGTAGGGGCGAACCTGCGTGTTCGCCCGATTTTAACCGTATGACGCCCCTTTCTGGCCGGGGATCGCTTATCTCTGACCGTTACAGCCCGGTGTATGTCAGCAAAGGATATGATAGAGATACCCAACCCCAACAAATCTATCCCGACAGGAATGGAAACATCCGGGTAGAGATCAAGGAATTGGAACGAGTGGCAATTCAATTGAAAGATGAGCAAGCAATTGCAATGGACGGCGTCGAATGTCTCGGTTATTTATCCGTAGGCAACCGTTTGAAACCACTGCCCATCGGTTCAACCATGGATGTAAAAAGAGGGATTTTTTATTGGCAGCCGGGGCCCGGATTTGTAGGTAGTTACCGATTGGTATTCATTAAAAAAGATTCCCGTGGTCAAACGACACAAAAAAATATAACCGTCAAAATAATCCCAAAATTTCAATAACCCGGTTTCATTGGGGGCGTCCATGACGGGACGCCCCCATTTGAAAACACCAAAAAGCTTGAATAAATCACCAAATGATTGTATAATTGCTTTCGATAATAAGAAGATGCGCCCGTAGCTCAAAGGATAGAGCGGTAGACTTCGAATCTGCGCGTTGGGGGTTCAATTCCCTCCGGGCGCGCTTTCCTTTCTTCTCCTGGATATTATAATGGATATTTTAAAGAATGAAACGGAGGTGTAAGATGATCGACAGCCTGACAATCAAAAATTTTAAGTCCATTAAAGACCTAACCATCCCCTGTAAACGAATCAACCTTCTTATCGGTGAACCCAATACCGGCAAATCCAACATACTCGAGGCTTTAGGCCTGTTGAGCTGGCTCACTTATGCTAAAACTCTACCCTCCAGGCAAAATAATCCCCAGAACATATCAACTTTAATAATACAGCCTCAGCCATTTTATCCAAGATTATTTGATTTTATTAGGTTTATAAGTGTTCAAGACCTTTTCAGAGATGGCTTAATCGATGACAGGATGGAGATATCTATAAAGAAGGAAGTGAAAACCGGGATAGAGATGAAGCTTCAATCTGGTTTTTTTATTATAGAAAAAAAAGTGGAAAAAACCGGGAAAAAATTAAAGAAGGAGCCAGAAATTATCCCGTTGGACTATAATGGCGATGTTACAGGAACACCACCTATTATCGAAGACTTTTCATCCATAAAATTCTACAGGTTTTTGAAACAGCAATTCTTCTTCCCCATTGATTTTACATCTTACCTCCTTCCCCCTTCCGGTTCAAATTTATTCTCTCTAATTATGGGGAATAAAAAATTGCGAGAAATCATGATCAATTTTTATAAAGAATCCGATTTGGTATTGGTATTGAAGCCACAAAGTAGGAACTTTGAAATTCAAAGCCCGCGAGAAGATTTTGTTTTTAGCTATCCTTATATATCGGTGTCCGATACATTGCAGCGTATTCTCTTTCATACCATCGCCATGGAATCCAATGAGAACAATACCCTGGTGTTCGAAGAACCCGAAGCGTATGCTTTCCCCTATTTTACCAAATACCTGGGCGAACGGATTGCTCGATACAACTCAAACCAATTTTTTATCTCAACTCATAATCCCTATCTTTTACAGTCGATCCTGGAAAAAGCGGATAAAAAAGAAATCAATGTGTTTGTTACTTTTATAAAGGATTTTCAAACAAAAGCGATACTGCTGACCGGCAACCAGGTTTCAGAACTTCTCGATTCGGACCCATTTTTCAACCTGGCCAATATTGTAGAAAAGGGGGACGAATGATCGTCGTCGAATGCAATGCAGATCAATTATTGATGGAATGCATGGGCTTTCCAAAAAGACAGATCGATCACGCAGGCTGCAAAGGAAAAGTGGTCAATAGGGTAAAAAAACTGCCAAAAGCAGTCGGTATTATCGATGAAGATCCTGGAAGCGAACAACCTGGCGAATTGAAAAATTATAAAGCATCTAAAACATCAGGAACAATCAAATTCCTTGAAAATAAGAATGATAAGGGGAAATGTTTGATTCAAATTTCGCCGGACCTTGAGCACTGGGTATTAAAACGGGCTAAGGCAAACAACATAAAACCCAAAGATTTTTCGCTCCCCGACAATCCAAAGGATTTACACAGTTTGACCGGCATTAAGAAATCAAAATATCCCAACTTTTTAATCAGGTTAATTGATTCCGACATTGAAATAAAAAAAATGCAGGAATGGATTAGACAATTTATAAAGTGAAGAGGTTTTATTCAACGGATTTTTTTTGAAAAACTTTCTTTTTTAAAACGCATGTGGTAATATTTTCCCAGGAGGTTTCACATGTCTAATAACATATCCAGACGAAGCTTTTTTAACAAATCCATCGGCCTGGGAGCAGGCTTGCTCCTTTTCAAAGACCTTAAAATCCATTCCAGCGGCGGCAAAATCGGCAAAACCCCCATCATTATTACCGACCACACCAACGAAACCGGACAAAACGCCATGAAAGCAGGCTGGGAAATCCTGGCCAACGGCGGCTCCGCCCTCGACGCCGTAGAAAAATCCACCAACATCGTGGAAGTAGACCCCGAAGATGTTTCCGTCGGATACGGCGGCTTACCCAATGAAGACGGCGTCGTTCAACTGGACTCCTCCATCATGGACGGCAAAACCTACAGCGCCGGCGCCGTCGCCTGCCTGGAAAATATCAAAAACCCCTGCTCCGTGGCCAGGATCATCATGGAAAAAACCGACCACGTCCTACTGGTAGGCAAAGGCGCCCTGGATTTCGCCAGGAAATGGGGTTTCAAAGAGGAAAACCTGCTGACCGACAAGGCTAGAAATATCTGGCTCAAATGGAAAGAAAACCTGAACCCGGACGACGACTGGGGTGCCCCCGACCATTTACGCGGCCTACGCGACCTAGCGCAGCAAAAACTAAGCGCCTTACGCCGCACCGTCGAAGCCCAGGGCATCGAATTTACCTACGGCACCACCAACCACCTGTCCGTCGATAAAAACGGCGATATCGCAGGCATTACTTCCACCAGCGGCTTAAGTTTCAAAATCCCCGGCCGCGTGGGCGATTCACCCATTATCGGCGCCGGCCTTTACGTAGATAACGAAGTCGGCGCCGCCGGCGCCACCGGCAGGGGCGAAGACGTCATCAAATCCTGCGCCTCTTACTACATTGTCATGCGCATGCGCGAAGGCCGAACTCCCCAGGAAGCCTGCGAAGACGCCATGAAAATGATTATCGACAAATACAAAAAGGTAAACCCCAACTTCTTCCCGGGCGAAAAATTTATCGCCCTGAATAAAAAAGGCGAATACGGCTGCGCCCTCATGACCGGCAAAGACCCCGCCAAAATGTACGTCGCCAACAGCGATGGTGTTAATATATACACCGGCAGCGTCGTTTTTAAAAAATAGCCACCAAGGCACGCCAGTACAAGACACCAGGGATTTTTAATAATAAAACTTCTTAGTGCCCCTTGGTGCCTTGGTGCCTTGTACTGGCGTGTCTTGGTGGCAAAAATGTTTATGAAAATAATAAAACCAACTTTTATCGTGGATAAAGAAAAGGCGCTGAAGAATATCATACGCATAAAAGAAAAAATTGCCAGGTCCCCCGGGGTCCGGTTCCGCCCCCATTTTAAAACCCACCAGTCAGCCCAAATCGGCCAGTGGTTCCGGGAAATGGGCGTGTCTGCCATTACGGTCAGCTCCGTGGATATGGCTTTGTATTTTGCCCAACACGGCTGGACCGATATTACGATTGCCATCCTG
>JAUPLE010000295.1 GCA_030837085.1 Acidobacteriota bacterium
GCGCCGCTTTTATACGTGGCCACGGTTGTCCAGGTGGAGCCGTTGTAATACTGGACCCAAAAATCCTCGTTGGTTTCCATACTGTTGGTTTTAAACCAGAATTCCACCTTGATCTGGGTGTAGCCCGGGGTATGCACATCGATGCCGGCGGTATGGTAAAACGAAGAAGCGGTTCCGCTGTTGTCCTGGATATCCGCTGCTTTCGTTCCCTGGTGGGCATAGGTGCTGCCGCCGGTATATAACGCGCAGTCGCCGCCGCCGTCCGTATAATTCCCAAAACTAACCTCGAAATCATCATAGGTCAGAACCGTCCATTCTTGAATGGGGGTGGTATCGTTGGCAATATTCGAATAACTCGAATACCCAAAAGAATTACCGGCCTTTACCCGGTACCAATAGGTGGTATTTTCAGCTACCGTGGTGTCGCTGTAAGATGTCTCATCGACGTCCACCGAATCGATCTGGGAAAAATCCGTACCGTTGGTACTTCTTTCGATGTAGAATAAGGTTTCATCCTCCGAGTTATCCACCCAGGTGAGATCGATTTGGTCATATGCCACAGCGGCAGCGGATAAACTACCGGGGGCATCCGGGGGCGTAAAGGTGAAGGTGTCGTTAACCGCGGCGATCCAGTCGGAAGCCGTCCGGCAGGCCGGGTCTTGCTCGATATGGATAAAGGTTTCCCCGTAATTGGAAGCCTGGGTGCCGCACACCTGGCTGGCCGCCACACCGTTGAACAGTCGCCCCGAAGTATTGGTGCCGCCGTCCAATGTGCAGGCGGTTGCGCCGTCTATATCCACATCCCAGGAGGGATTATAACCCACCACGTTGTTCCTGAAGGTGTAAACGGTGTCACCCTGGGGCGGCGTTAAAAGGTATTCGCCGTGAGACATGAAAACATTGGTAGCGCAGGAATCAATGGCCATCCCGTGATATTGGACCTGGAACCAGGTACTGGCGCCGTAATAGTCCATCAATTCCTGAGAAGCCGCAAAGAACATGAGGTCTTCGTTGTGGGCCGCATCGGATTCCATGTAACTGGACTGGCAGGAACTGGGGGTGCTGCTGGCATGGCGGTGGGTCCCGGCTAAGGAAAAACTGCGGGAAGAGGTATATTTGAAAATCCGGATGCTCTCATATCCCGTATTCTGATCGAAACGGGGGTGAGGAGACGCGATATTCATTTCCTTTTCCGCCTCGTTGTAGACGATGAAAGTCCCGAAACCCCGGTCGATCAACCCGTCGCTGTCCGCATCTTCCACTTCCATCAGTACCGAATAGGTTTGGCTGTTGCCCGAATCCGTAAATCTTCGGAATGCCATGATACCGGAGAGGCTTGCGGGCAGGGTAATGGAGGTCTGCCCGTCCAGCATTTGTCCCATGACAATGCGCAGGTCTGCCAGTTGTTGGGCCGTGGGGACGATAATGCCGTCGCCGCTGTCGCGCATTTGGCTGTAAATGCAGTCATACAACTCCTCGAGGGTGGCGCTGGAAGGGCAGTCCAGGGTTGCCGCATTTATTGCCGCCTGCGAAATAACAAACATCGCGATTAAAACCGATAACGTTAAAAATGTGTTCCTTTTTAGCTTAAACATAGTGTTACCTCCTTTTTAGTCTTTCTACTAAATTATACAGGGAACCAAATCTTGCCTTCATGCATCATCCCATATCGGTCAGACACGCAGGTCTGCCCCTACGATCATCCTTCGTGCTAATTCGTGTAATTCGTGGGCTGAAGGGTATTTCATTCCCAGTCATGCCACCAGCCGCAATGGACAATGGTATTGCCTTTACAAGCGCAATACAGGAAATCATGCGTCCCGCGCCAATAATAGACCAGGTATTCATCGGGGGCAAAGGACGGGGAATCGTTACCCGGCAGGCCGGTAATTTGGCGATACAGATCATCGCTTTTAGGGGCCGTTTGATCCGGCGGGTCCAGTAACCGGATGATATCGCTTTTAAGGTAATTCCCTTTAGGAATGCGGTACCCCAGTTCCAGCATGAGGCGATGTTTGCGGCTCATCCAGAGGTCCACCTCGTCATTCCATTTTCCCCCGTCGAAATGGCCTTTGATCTTGCGGAGAACCCGGAAATCCGCGGCCAGGTTTTCCAGGGGAACAGTGGTAAAGCCGGTGTCTTTTGGGGTTTCTACGGGATCATTGGAGGTTACGCCAAGGGCAATGTTTAAGATTAAGGCCAGCGCCGGGACTGTCAATAAGATACTTAAAACCATGTTTTTTTTAAACAACGTAAAACCTCCTATTTTTTAATTATTTTGTTTTAATTTTTTCTCTTGAGAAAAAATTGTAGAAGTTGAGTATAGCGGGTATTTTGCATAAAAGATATCAATATTGATTCAAATTTATAAAAATTGATTCACGCCGGCCGGCGCGAAAAACTGTGCCTGGAGATGTCGAATAATCAATGCTAACGGGCTGACTATAAAAAATCGTTCAAAATTATAAAAATTCGTTCACGGGCGCGGGGGCGACACATAAAAGCAGAAGATAAGAAGAGAAGAAGATAAGAGGCGAAGACAGGGGAAAATTTCGCCTGGCACCAATTTATTCCTATCAAAATTTCTACGGTAGAAATCGTTACGGATTTATGCTAAAATCAAAGTATGGATAAAAAAGAAC
>JAUPLE010000296.1 GCA_030837085.1 Acidobacteriota bacterium
GTCATACGGCGCCCCGGTCAAGGCTTCTTGCATCATCTTCCACGCCAGGGTTGACTCCTGGCGCCGCAGCTTCGACCCGCTATTGGAAAATGTTTTGACTAAAAAGGATGAATCCCCGGTTTGAAACGCATAGCGGCGATGCCCTGCCAGAAAAATCTCAAGGTCGCTGCGAAATGTTTCCAACGGTTGGTTTTTTAATATATCTAAAAAATGAGTTAATTTTTCTTTATATGGAGGTTGGATATACCCGTTTGCGCCGCCATGTGCATTAAACTGGGTGGACATCTTCGGGACTATTTTATCGAGCCATCCGGTCAGCAGTTCGATGTTCCGCCCATAAAGAAAGGGATAAAAATACCTGGCCCAGTACTCCTTTGAACGTGGATACCGGGCCACAACAGCGCGCATTTCCCTGAGCCAGAAGTCCATGTATTCTTTTTTATGATGTTCCCCCAGGGCTTCGGCAAGGCAGATGGCCCCTTTAAAAAAATGCGGCGGGTAAATCTTTAGGCGGGCTGCCGTCTTCCTCCGGGAGTTTCCTAAGACCCATCAAACCGATGGAAGCGTAATCAATGGGCAGGTCTTCTTCCCTCCGGCACAACCGCATCCAGAGGGAAAGTAATAACCGGTCTTTCTGGCCCAGCGCCAGGGTCCGCAGGAGTTCTTCTTCCGGGTCCCGCGGCGGGTCCAGGGTGATACTGCGCAGCCAGGATTTATCTCTGTCGTAAATATCTCTAAGAAAAGAATAGGTTTGATCCAGGTCCAACCGGTATACGGCAATAAAAGCATCTTTTAAAATCCCGGCCCACCTCCTGACAGGCATGGAACCGGGTATTTTTCCCCAATAATTCCCGAACCATTCCCGCAGCATCTCATCCAGGCGATGCCGGACCTTTTCACTTTTCTTGTGAAATATGCGGAAAAGAATTTCATCCGTATCGTTTCTCTCCAACTCCCCCATGAATTCCGTTCTCAATAGGAGTTTATCCAGGGAAACCAGCGGGTCTTTCTCAAAATTATCCCACCATTTTTGAATAATTGAAAGTTTTTCCGCTGCCATTTTTGTCCTTTAATTCATATCCTCTGTTTGCACATTCGTTTCGAAATCATCACTCAGCAATTCCATGTGAATCTTGCGCGCTTTTTCCAGCACCCTTCCCGGTGGTTGGGTAATCCAGCCTGCCATCAAAAGATGCTCCGGCTTATATTCGATATGATAATGAAGTATCTCGCTGTTGATCGAATAATCGCCGTCGTCGCCTTCGGATAAATCCAGCGCCTGGCCTTCAGTCCAGCCCTTTTTGGGCGTAGGGCAAAAAAACGGCGAAAGTCTACCATCCAACACTGTCGGGACGGCAAATTTTTTCGTGTTATTTGGATCGGGTTGGGGGATATCCATCACGGGGTAATGAAATAATAATACAGGTATAGGCGCCCCTTCTATCGGGGTCATGTGGCCCAAACCGAACCGGTCTCTTAAACGGTTGGCCCAGTTTTTATCGTTTATCCTGTTCCCCGCCGCATCCTCAAATATATCCTTGACCTCTCCCCAAAACCCGGCAAATAGCGGACGTAAATCCCTATCCCGGTTCCATTTATAGATAATATCCTTGACGATATTTCTTTTCCCTACATCTTGCGGGTTTTTTAAGTATTCCTTAAAAACCTTCATCATCTCATCAAGGGTACCGCCGAAAAAACGTTTTACCCTGTCGGCATTTTCAAGGCGGACCAGATATTGCGTTTCTTCCAGGGAAGGAAACAGGTTGACATGATTTACCGGGGTAAAGGTTTCAGGCGTACCGGGTCTAATATGAATTTTTGATTCCAGGTAATTCTCATGTTTATTTTTCCAGGATTTCAAATCCGAAGGAGATGGTTGATGCGTTTCGTAACTATCTTCCCGTTGTTCTGTCAGGCGTTCTTCCAGGAGAAAATTTTCGGCGATAATGCGTTTTTCGATATCGGGATTTTTCGTTTCGGATTCAAGGAATCCGGCAAAGTCGGCGAATTTTGTCTGTTTAAATGCCATAACAATCGATTTTAACCGTACGTTTAAAAGCGGCTAACCTCCAAAATACAGGTTTATATATACCATATATCGAATAGAAAAGTCAAATTTCCCCACTCTATTTGCAATCCGCTTCGCCCTGATGAAAATTTGGCCACCAAGATACTAAGGCACCAAGGATTTCATTTGTATCCTTGTAACAATCGTCCTATGGGGCTTTTCTGACGCCAAAAATATGCATTCCTACGACTAAAAAGTTATTTCCTACGCATGAAAAAGCCATTCATACGCAAAAAGTTCCAATTCCCACGAATAAAATCTGCCTTCCTACGAGTAAAAAATCTAATCCTACGAATTAAAATTGTAATCCTACGATTGAAATTTAAATTTCTACGATCAAAAATTGCTTATCTACGAAGAAAATCACAATTCCTACGAATAAAATTCTTATAGCTACGCATGTAAAATGCATTTCTACGAATGAAATGAAGATTTCCACTGCGTTAGAATACCCTCTTTGCAGCGTTAAATTCAATTCTCAGTGAAAGAAAAGCCCACTGGACACAGAAAAATGGAAGCTTCGAAGGCTTGATTTCACCCCCCTTTACTATGAGTTGAATTTATGATATATATGCCTTAGTCTAATGTAAGGAGGAAAATTTGATATTGATAGTTGTTATGCCTGAATGCTGAGTACTATCAACTGGAGCATTATACAAATCAATTAACAACAATAAAATGAGGTGACTTATGAATGATATTATAATCCACGAAGTGGGGCTCCGCGACGGGCTCCAGGTTGAAAAAAATCCGGTTCCCATGGAACAAAAAATCAAATGGGTTGAGGCCCTCATGGACTCCGGCGTCAAAATCATCCAACTGGGTTCCTTTGTAAACCCTCAAAAGATGCCGCAAATGGCCGATACCGATACCCTGTTTTCCCATTTCACACAACCCGGCAAGAAACCGGCAAACGTAACCCTATCCGGCCTGGTTCTTAATGAAAAAGGCCTGGAACGCGGCATGACCTGCGGCGTCGATCTATTTTGCATGGGCGTCTCCGCCAGCGAAACCCACAGCCAGAAAAATACGGGCATGTCTACGGCTGAAGCCGCCGATCGTATCACGGCCATGGCCATCGAAGGCATGAAAGCAGGGAAACGGGTGCAAGCATCGGTACAGTCCGCATTCGGATGTGGTTTCGAAGGTCCGATACCGGAAGAAAACGTTTTGAAAATCATCGAAAAATACCTTGAAGCCGGCGTTAAAAACATCAGCCTGGCCGATACGGCCGGTCATGCCCACCCCTTCCAGGTCGAAAAACTCTTCACCAAAATCCGCTCACTGGACCCCACCATTGATCTGGCTGCCCATTTCCATAACACTTATGGCCTGGGATTGGCCAATTGTTTCGCTGCCATGGGCGCGGGCGCCAAATACCTGGAAGCGGCTTTTGCCGGGCTGGGCGGCTGTCCCTTTACCAAACTCCCGGCCGGGAACGTCAGCACCGAGGACCTGGTTCACTCGCTGCAGCGCTCCGGTCTGTGCCTGGATATAAACCTGGAAAAACTAATCGATCTGGCCAAAGACGTCAGCCGCTTCTTTGAACGAGAGCTGCCCGGCTTTGTTATGAAGTCAGGGTCCATTGTAAACTTTAAGAAAAAGGATTAAAATAAAGAGGTCCACAGATTACACTGATTAACACAGATTAACGTAGACTGTTTTTATTTAAATCTGTGGAAATCAGTGTAATCAGTGGACAAAATATTTAATATAAGGAGTAAAAATGAAATTATTAGAAAACATTCGCGTCCTTGATATGACCAACGTGCTCTCCGGCCCGTTCTCCACGATGCACCTGGCCCTGCTGGGCGCAGAGGTCATAAAAATCGAAAACCCGGTGGGCGGCGACCTGGCACGCATCCTGGGAAACGTTCCTAAACTAAATAAAGAATTTATGGGGACTAGTTTCCTGGCCCAGAACGCCAACAAAAAATCGCTTACCTTGAACCTCAAGCAAGAAGAAGGTAAAGAGATTTTCCGGAAATTAATCAAAACCGCCGACGTACTGGTGGAAAACTTCCGGCCCGATGTCATGGCCCGGTTGGGATTTCCCTACGCGGAACTGGCTAAGATCAATCCACGGTTGATCTACTGCGCTATTTCCGGTTTCGGCCAGACTGGGCCCGATGCGTTCAAGCCGGCCTATGACCAGATCATACAGGGTCTCAGCGGCGCCATGGATGTCAACGGCGATGAACGGCTGCATCCCTTACGCGCCGGTTTCCCCGTATGCGACACGGTCGGCGGACTCAATGCCGCATTCTCTATCATGGCGGCGCTGTTCCACCGCGAGCGAACCGGGGAAGGGCAATTCATCGATATCGCCCTGCTGGATTCCATCATGCCCCTGATGGGCTGGGTAGCGGCCAACTTACTGATCGGCGGCAAACCCCCAATCCCCATGGGCAACGACAATTTCACCGCGGCCCCGTCCGGCACCTTTATCACGAAAAACGGGTTCATCAACATCGCCGCTAATAAGCAAGAGCAATGGGAAGACCTGGTGGACGAACTGGGGCTGCCTGAACTGAAAGAAGACCCGCGCTTCAAGGAACGGGATACCCGCAAAGCCAACCGCAAGGAACTGACGCCCCTACTGGAAGCCAAACTTAAAGAAAAAGATACGGCCTATTGGGAAGAAGTCTTGAACAAACGCGGCATTCCTTCCGGCGATATCCTCTCGCTGGAAGATGCGTTAAACGCCCCCCAGGTAAAGCATAGGGAAGCCATTGTTACGGTCAAGGAAGAAGGCATTGGGGATATCAAGCTTTTCAACCTGAGCGCCAAATTCTCCAAAACCCCGGGTTCGGTCGATGCGCCCCCGCCTCGGCTTTCAGCCCATACGGAAGAAATTTTAACCACCCTGGGGTATTCCAAAGATGATTTGAAAACCCTTAAAGAAAAAGGTGTAATTTAAAATTTGATGAAAAATAATATAGGAAAGCCCACGGAACACACAGAAAGACACAGAAGTTTTTTATTTTCCGTGTATTCTGTGTATTCTGTGGGCCCTCAAAAAATAAGGAGTAAAACATGGGAATGACTATGGTACAAAAGATATTGGCTAGGGCCACGGGCCAGGCGTCCGTCAAGGTGGATGACGTACTGGAACCCCGGATAGACCTGGCAATGTCTCATGAAAACGCAGCAATCGTCATTAATCAATTCCAGGAAATTTACAAAGACACGGGTATCGAAGCAAAAGTGTGGGACCCTTCAAAGATCACACTTATCTTTGATCACCGCGTGCCGGCGGAAACTTCCAAAACCGCCACAAACCAGGAGAAAATCCGTAAGTTCGCCGCCCAGCAGGGAATTTTGAAATTCCATGATATCCGCGGCGATGAAGGCGGAATCTGTCACCAGATTTTGCCGGAAAACGGCTATGTTCGTCCCGGCTACGTGGTGGTGGGAACCGACAGCCACACCACCAGCCACGGCGCATTGGGTGCTTTTTCCTTTGGCATCGGCGGCACGGAAATGTCGGCCGTTTGGTCGCTGGGTCATGCTCTGAACATCGAAGTGCCCGGCACCATTAAAGTAACCGTGGAAGGGGAATTCCCCCCACACGTGTATCCGAAAGATCTGGTCCTGCACCTTATCGGGCTGCTCACGGCGGAAGGGGCTAATTTTAAAGTCATCGAATTCCACGGTCCCACCATCAAGAAAATGTCCACTTCGGGCCGCCTGGTACTCTGCAACATGTCGGTAGAAGCGGGCGCTACTTCGGGTATCGTACCCCCGGATGAAGAAACCCTGCGCTACTTAAAAGAGGAAGCCGGCGTAACGGATAAAATCGAAATGATGAGCCCGGACCCGGATGCGGTTTATGACCGGGAAATCAAGATCGATGTTTCCAAACTGGTCCCGCAAGTGGCCTGTCCCCATACCGTGGACAATGTGAAACCCATCGACGAGGTGAAGGGAATCAAATTGAACCAGATCGTAGTGGGTTCCTGCACCAATGGCCGTTTGGATGACCTGGAAATCGTTGCCGGGATACTTAAAGGTAAAAAGGTAGCCAGGAATGTTCGTATGATTATCTTCCCTGCTTCCGCCAGGATTTACCGGCAGGCATTGAAGAAAGGTTATCTCGAAATCTTTATGGAAGCCGGGGCTGTGGTAATGAATCCTGGGTGCGGTTCTTGTTTGGGTGTGCACCAGGGTGCGTTAGCGGACGGCGATGTGGCTTTGGCCACCACCAACCGGAACTTTAAAGGCCGCATGGGCAACCCCAAAGGCGAGGTTTACCTTTGTTCACCGGAAACAGCAGCGGTCAGCGCCATTACCGGTGTAATTACCGATCCCAGGAAAGGAGGTTAACATGAGTATTGTATCGAAAGTGGTATTTAAAGTAGGCGATGATATTTCCACGGATATTATTTACCCGGGTCGTTTTATGGCGACGGTGCTGCCTTCGGAAACGCTGCAGTATGCGTTTGCCGATAATGAGGTATTCAATAAGAAGCTGAATGCGAAGCAGGTTCCGCCCAATAGTGTTATTATTGGCGGCAAGAATTTCGGTTGTGGTTCTTCGCGGGAGCAGGCGGCTTCAACTCTGAAGGGTCACGAGTTGATTATCGTGGCAAAGCATTTTGCCCGGATATTTTTGCAGAACGCCATTAACCTGGGGCTCAAGATGATCATTTGCCCGGATATCGATGCTTCCGAAGGGGATGACATCGAAATCACGGATACTGAAGTGATTAATAAAACCACGGGTAAGCGTTTTGCGATTCAACCGCTTCCGAAAGCGCGGCAGGCGATTGTAGATGCCGGTGGATTGATCCCTTACGCCAAGCAGAGAATGTTGGCAATGCATAATAAATAAAATTAAAAACCCAGGCCCCTTTTTGAAAAAAGGGGCCTGGACCCCGAAAAACTTTTGACTATTTTATATACCCCAGTGACTTGAGACGTTGTTTATCTTGTTCCGATAACCGGTTCTCTTTCCCTTCCCCACTTTTTTTAAATTTTTCACGGAACCTTTTTGCCCTGTCAATCAAACTTTTGTATTCAATCCTGGCGCGTAGATTGGTTTTTTCGCCCGGGTCTTTTTCCAGGTCATACACCTCTACAGAACTGCCTTTAATAATAACTTTCATTTTCCCATCGATATGGGCATAATGAGAATCGCCGACACCATCCGAATATATAATACGGTCAACCGGTTCCCGGTTTAGGAGAGATTTACCTGGCAGGTTTTCCAGCGGCTGATCGCCCCACCAATCCACCACCGTAGGATAGATATCCATGGATTGTACATTTTGATTGTAAACCCCGGCTTTGATACCCGGACCTTTTATCATCAGTGGGATACGGAGCACTTCATTATATACATCCGGCGGGCCATGAATCCAGGAGCGGTGCTCGTAAAACCGTTCTCCATGGTCCGCGGTCAGGATGTAGAGCGACTGCGGATTAATGATAAGTTCGCTTTCCAGGTAACTGTTTAATTTCATAAAAAAATCATACGCAATCAGCACCTGGTCTTTATACAGCGATTTAAGTATGTTTAGCTGCTCTTTATCCGGGTCGGTTAAAACCGGGTAAGACGGCGCTTGCGTTACTTTTTCAAACAGGGTATTCAAGATAACCGGGTTTGCGTTGGCCGAATACTTTCTCATATCCAGGGGTGGTTCATAAGGGACATGGGGTTCCAATGTATGGATATAAATAAAAACCGGTTTTTCTTTATTTTGTCGAACAAAACGATGGATATAATCTTCCATTTCCCCGTATTTCGAAGCGACGTAAATAGCTTTACTGGGAAAAGCCGATGCTTTTTCCCCCGGTACATAGCCCCAGCAGTGGTTGACAAAATCGAAACCCTGGCAAGCATTGGTATGATCAAGCCAGGGATTAGCAATAAACGCCGCTGTCGTATAACCCCGCTCTTTCAAGTATTCCGCCAAGAGGATTTCATTCTCAGCGATGCGCGGCGAATCCCCGTCTTTTTCCACCAGGGTAAATTTATATTTCCCGCTGAAAATGGCCGCTAACGAATAAGAGGTTAATGTTGCGTTGGTATAAGTCGAAGTAAAAATGGCCCCATTTTCGAAATAAGCATCAAACAATTTTTTGTCGATGCCGGCCATATCCGCCCGCAAAGCATCCACCAGGTAAAACACCACGTTCCGCCGCTTATCTGTCCTGCGGTAGAGGCACATATTCCCCAGTGCGCCCACTGAACCGGTTTCGCCTTCAACAGTTATGGACAATGTCAGCCGGTCTTCGCCATCGCGGGGGTCTAAGCGAACTTTGAAATAAGGCGGACCAACGGAAATCTTTTTTTCCACGATCGGTTTGCCATTGGCCGTTATCTTAAAGGTAATCGGTTTTTCTCCGACGCTCCCCAGGTAGCCGTCAATGGTA
>JAUPLE010000297.1 GCA_030837085.1 Acidobacteriota bacterium
AACGCCCCTTCATTTGCAGCACATCCTTCATGCTTTCTCCCGGATGGCCCACGATCAAATACGGCGCTAATTCCACTTTCCGTTTAAGCTTACTATTAATACGATTAAATAATCCCACAAATTCCTCGAAAACTTCAAAGGCCGGTTTCCTCATCAAAGCTAACACCTCTTTTTCAGTATGCTCCGGCGCTACCCTTAAAAATTTTCCCGGATGATAAACCAGGATTTCTTCCAATAACGCCGGATTCTTCAACAACAAGTCATACCGCGTCCCGGACCCCAGGAAAATTTTCCGGACGCCTTTCACTTTCCGGCATTCTTTCAACAACTCGAGATATTTATCCGTTGAACGGACTATTTTGCAGATTTCTTTTAATAAACACGACGCCCGTTTACACTGCATATTGGAACAATCGTTCCCATATAACTCCGCGGTTGCCCCGCCGATGTCGGAAACAATGCCCTTCCAACGCGGATGTCTATTAAATGTTTCAATTTCATTTAAGATAGACTCCATGGACCGCGAAATGATGCGTTTGCCTTCATGCAGGGAAATGGAGCAAAAGGCGCAGCCGCCGCCGCAGCCGCGGTGAGAAGTTACGGAAAAGAGATTCATTTGCAGAGCGGGAGATAAGATTTTTTTGTTGGGGTGGGACCGGGAATAGGAATACCCGTAAATCCTGTCAAGTTCTTCCGAAGTATATTCCTGGGGCGGGTGTTCGACGACAAAGCGCCCGTCCTGGGGCTGGAGAATACCTTTGCCCCATTGCCGCGCCGATTCTATTTTAAGGGCCACATCTACCAGTTTGGCCGGTTCCTTTAATATCGCCTCCATGGTAGGCAGAACGACATACTCGCTGAACCGGCTGTTATCTTTGGTAATCCTGGCAGTGCCGGGGATATCCAGCTCTTTTAACGGCATACCGGCGTCGGCTTTTTGGGCGATTGCCACGATTTGTTTCTCTCCCATGCCGGTCACTAATAAATCGGCCCTGGAATCAAAGAGGATGGAGCGTTTGATTTTGTCTTCCTGGAAATCGTAGTGGGTGAAACGTCGCAGCGTGGCTTCGACGCCGCCGATTACTATGGGTACATCTTTGAACATTTGCCGGATGCGGTTGGCAAAAACCACGACTGTACGGTCGGGCCGTATTTTATATTTAATAGAGGGGGGGCGGCCCGGGAAAAAAGCGCTGCCGTTTTCCTGGTAGAGGTCTTCCTGTCTCCGTTTACGTGTTGATGTATAATTCAACACCACGGAATCCACGGGCCCGGGAATGATGGCAAAGAAAAGCCGGGGCGCGCCTAAAACGGAAAATGATCCCGGTTCTTGCCAGGAAGGCGTCTCAATGATACTCACGGAGAACCCGTGGTCTTCGAGCGTTCTTTTTAAAATTCCTTCGGGGAAGGATGGGTGGTCAGAGAACAGGTAGGGTAGGACAAATATGACATCAAATTTGGGCATTTTTCTGTCAAAGTACCAGCGCGTATCCGATTTTCAGGAAAAAGGTGTGGTTGGCGCGAGTTAGGGGCAGAGTTTGGTCGCCGTAATAGTTATTCGAGTAGCCCAGGAATAGAACGGTCTGGGGGTTAATCTTATATGAAAAAAGAACCTGGGTAAACAGGTGTTTGAACCTGGGATCGATGGGTATAAGGTAATTGGCCACATTGTAATTATAGTCGACATACTGCAGGATGGTGCGCAGGAAAGTCCGGGCGTTGAACTGGTAAACCAGGCGCAGGTTGCTCACATTGGCTGTATATAGGCGCCCCAGGTCTACGTTGAGCCGCTCAAAAATATGGTCCAGGCCTATATAGAGGTGTCGCCCCATTTTGAACTTGAGCGCCGGTGCGAAAAATAATTGAGTCGCCGGCCGAATGTTGTCTAAATCGATTTGATCGCCGTAAATAGCATCAAAACTCAGGGTTAATGAACCCGACGGCTGGAGACTGATATAGAATTCCCCTCGATTGATAGTAAATATTTTCCCCATAAACGATTGCTTCCCAAAACGGGCCTCCATTGCAATCTGGGTTTGCAGGGGCCCCATGTAATAGGAAGTGACTTTAAAGGTCTTATAAATCAATTTATCGTTAAAATCGACTTCGTATTCGAAAGATGGTATCGCATTAATAAAAGTATACCAATGGCCCGGGTTCTTCCAGGAAGCAAATATCATTGTCGCGGCCGCTTTCCGGTAACCCACCTGCGGGATGAACCCAAGGTCGGCCCGGAAACCCGGACTTACTTGCCGGTATGTCGCATAATACCCGAAATTCCGGCTCTCATGCCTGAACATGAAGTCCAGGGCCGAGCCGCTAAACGGCTCCCCCGGCTGCCCATAATCGTCTATAACTGCACCGGGATATTGGGTCCGGGAAGTTAGAAATTGAAGTTTTATAAATTTTTTGGTATTGAACCGCCAGAAAGCATCAAACCCGGCAAGACGGTTAAAATAATTTTCACCGTCCTGGTGTTCGCCCTCCCTGTCCGTTACCAGCAGTCCTACGGTAGACGCTTTCCCTACATCCAGGCGGTAACGTAATACTGAACCTATTGTTTTCATATTCAGGGACGTGGTGTTGGAGTATTGTGATCCTGGAAAAAGCAAGTTTGTGAAATGGTCCTGTACGGAGTAGAAACCGATAGAATGGCCACCTTCTTTGCCGGTTAACTTGACGCCCCAGTCGGGGTCTGCCAGGGACCGGGTATAAACCGCGTCGAGCGGCATATCGAATATATCTGCTCCTTCCATGAAAAATGGCCGCTTCTCATCATAATAAAGGGCAAATTGGGTGTTGATGTCTAATTGAGCGACATCGGCCTCCACCTGGGAGAAATCTGGGTTAACGGTAGCGCTAAAGGTCAAATTGGAAGTGAAGCCCCAACGGGCGGTTAAGCCCGGTTCAACTTTAGTATTGTTCACAAATCCACCAGTAGAAAAAGGATTTCGTTTCTGTGTTGACAGGGTGGAGATGGTAGGGTCAAATTCGAGATTTTTCCCGGGCTTGGCGCCGTCAAAACCGATGAGTTTTTCGAATTGACACATGTAGCAGTTGTTATTTCGATCTTTGGGAAAAAGACTGATGCAATGCCTCACGTTCCGGGGGTAACTACGTATGGCGTCGATTCCCCATACCTGATCCCCTTTTTTGCGTTGGAACCGCAGGGTGCTAAACGGTATGGCTATCTCTACGATATATCCGTCGCTGGTAATCCGTCCGGCGGAATCCCAGATGGCATCCCACTCGACCCAACCCTGTGAGGTTTCGCTGCCATCGTTCTGGATGCCGAAAGGATTGCAATAAAAATCATAGGTACGGCGTTCATCATTAAAGGTGTCCAGCACCAGTCCCACGAAATCGTGGTCGTAAATATTATCACGATCGGTGTAAACGGCCCGGATAGCGGAGGGTTCGGGATCAAAGGCGCGGAAAGCGGCGTAAAGATAGTTGTCGGTGTAAATCAATAAGACTTCGGTTTGTACCGGTGGGGGAATATTTTCGCCGGGTGTGATTTCGTATTTAAGTTCCAGTACCAGGGCTTTTTGCCAGAAGGGTTCGTCTAAACGGCCGTCGACGTGAATCCTGGCGCCGTCGGTTATCTTCGGGACCCGATGGGGAACTTTCTCCCCATCCGCCCATGCGAACGTCGTTAGAAAAAATACTGCCAGCGCCAACATAAATACAATAGATGCCATTTTCAATTTTTTGCATGAATTCGTCTTAACTTTCATTGGATTCTCCTTAAGAAGCAGAAAAAAGAACAGTGCGCACCAGTTTGGCCGCCTGTTGGTTCAGCATTTTGGCCAATCTCTTTTGTTCACCTTTCTCCAGGGTTTCGTACTGGTCCTGGGAATCTTTATTAAATTCTTCCCAGATATCTTCGCTAAAGGCTTTCATCACTGGGCCAAAATAGTCCCCAGGCAACGGGGAAGGCAGCTCGCCTTGTTTAGACAGGACATTCTGTAAACGGTTCTCGGTTACCAGGGACAATAATTCTTCCAGGAGTTGTTCGCCGCTGCTGGTGATTTCTCCTCCTGGTTTTTTCGGATGTTTTTTTATTGCTTTTCGTTCTTCGAATTTTTCGTTCTTGGATTTGAGGATGACCCGTTCGCCGATTTGCAGGAATTCCGGGTTCACCGGTTTAATAACGATTCCTTCCGCGATGTTGTCGTCCAGGGGGGGCAAGCCCAGCCATTCGGAAATCTTCGATGGGAATTTATTAGGGTGTTTGAGGCACTCTTCAAAGGTTCCCCTGAACAATGGTTTTGCATAAAACATACCCACGGCCTCGAACAGGCGGTTGGCTTCGTCCACGGTCAGGAACCTGCCGTTCACGCGGATATCAAAGGCATAAAAGAGGTTATCCGGGTGATAGAAAACGCCTTTCTGGAGGCGTTTGGTGTTTTTCACTTTAGGGACGCCGGGGTGGGGGTAATCGCCGCCGAACAATTCGCCGTAAACGACTATTAATGAAATGTCACCTCTTTCCGCTGCCAGGATGCGGTGGATTTCTTTGACTTTATCGGCGTTAGCGTCCACTACTTTTTCATAATTAAAGAAATCCATACCCGGGTTTAAAAATGCAGTCCGGGTGGAAGCTTTGAGTTCGCTGCCGTCGTAATAGAGAGCCAGTTGGCCGCCGTGGATTTTTTCCGTTACCACCCATTGGCCGGCGTCTTTGCCCTGGCTTTTGATGGACTCGATAAATTCTTCTCTATATGTATTCTCGATCGATGGATAACCAATATGGTCCATGATAAAACCTCCATTTGAAGTCAATAGTCTTAACCTTTGAATAATATATTGCCATGAAGAATTTGTCAAGTGAAAAGAGAATGTTTGAAACTTATTTGATTATAGTGTAAAATAGGCCCATGAACATGAATTGCCACTTCAAAGAGAATGAGACTTTAGAACTCAAGAAGTCTACTTCCGAATTGAGAGAAGCCGTCATATCCATGGCATCGATTCTAAATAAACATGGGTTCGGCGAATTGTACTTTGGAATAAAAAACGACGGGATAGTGGCGGGACAAGAAATTTCCGAAAAAACTCTCCGAGATATCTCACAATCGATATCTGAGAATATCGAACCTAAAATCTACCCTGAAATAAGTGTCGTTAAAATCGAAGATAAAAACTGTATCTATATCAAATTCTCCGGTAACGAAAAGCCATATTATGCTTTTGGGCGGGCCTATAAACGAGTGGGCGATGAAGACCGGAAACTAAGCGCAAAAGAAATCGAGAATATTATTTTGAAAAAGCACACGGAATCGATTCGTTGGGAATCCCAATTCTCAAAAAAATCAATCTCCATGCTCAATGAAGATACTGTCAAAAAATTTATAAAAAAAGCCAATGATGTGGGGCGATTGGAATTCACACATGAAAATATGGAAGTAACTCTCAGGAAGCTCGGTCTAATAGAGAATAAATCATTGTTGAACGCCGCGGAAATTCTATTCTGCGATGATAACTCCCTGGAAATGCAGATGGCTATCTTTGCAGGTAAAGAAAAACTGACTTTCCTCGATATAAAGCAGCTAAAAGGGAATATATTCGATTTACTGGACGGGGCGGAATTATATGTCAAAAATCATATCAATTGGCGGGTGGAATTCGGGAAGCTCCAGCGTGAAGAAATCCCGGAAATCCCTTTAAATGCTATAAGAGAAGCATTAGTTAATTCCCTCTGCCACAGGGATTACACCATCCCTAAAAGTAATGAAATCGCGATATTTAAAGACAGGGTAGAGATCTATAACCCGGGGGATTTTCCTGAAGGTTTAACCCCATCTGATTTTATCGAAGGCCGGGAACGCTCCATCCTGAGAAACCCCCTGATCTCCCAAACACTTTATTTCTCAAAGGATGTTGAAAAATGGGGTTCAGGTTTAAAGAGAATTTATGATAGCTGCCTGGAACATCATATAAAGGTGGAATTCAAAATCCTCAAAACCGGTTTCCTTGTGGCCTTCTATCGAAAAAACGGCGAATTATAAAGAAAGAAACAAGCCGCGGACGAACACGGACACACACAGACAGTGCTGTTTAAGACATGGATAAAACAATCAGTGTAAATCTGTGTAATCTGTGGACTAAATGTTTTTAATTCGTGTTCATTCGTGTAATTCGTGGGCTTCTTTTATTCGAACAGTGCTGCCAGATCATCCTCACTCAAATCCACGGTATCGAAATCCGACGGCGTAAAATGGACATTATCCTCATTCCGGATATGCTCCAACAACATCTCCAGGTTCTTTATATAATTGTCTCCAAAGGACGATATGGTGCTTTCGTTGAACACTTCTTTGTTATAATTGATATCCGCGCTGAATTCGCCGGCCAATATCATGGCGTTTATTTCGATGGCGGCGGTCATGTGGTTCTCCAACGCTACATCCGCTCCACTGCGCTCCTGGGAAAATGAAAAGAGGGGGTTCTCAACTTCCCGGTCAAACTGCCCCAGGTAATTAAACCGTATTTCCGCCCGTTTGGTTTCCATGGCCTGGCCGTCCGCGGTCATGTACTTCATAATCCCGTAACCGATACCGTTGTTGGGAACGGTGCGAATGGCTTCTTTAACGGTCTTGATTTCATCGCCGATGGTTTTATCGTCGCGGCTCACGGCCAGGGGATAAATAACAGTAAACCAACCGGCGGTTTTAGACGTGTCAATATCGGGAATATGCCGGCCATGATTCTCTATTTCAACGGTTACAGTTTGCCTGCCGGTCCACTGGCGCAGCGCCCGCACCAATGCAACGGTAACCAGGATCTGCACATCGGTCTTGTATGCTTCATGGGCGCCTTTGAGCAAGAAATCGGTATCCTCTTCATCTAACCGGACGTTGATGGTTTCCAGGTTTTTCACGCTCCAATCAGCCGCCCCGGGGTCGCGGTCGTAAGGCAAGCGGAAACCGGAAGCCGCGGCCCCGGCCGACTGCCAGTACTCTTTCTCTTTTTCCAGTTTCCCGGAATCGCGGTACAACACCAGGGCGTCGTACCATTCGAGGAGCGAAGCGGTCTTTTGCGACATTTCCACTTCATTTTTATTGCGTAGGGTTTCGTATAATTTATAGATGTCTTCCAGGACGATGCGCCAGGTGAGCCCATCGATAACGAGATGATGAAATATGAGCAATAATTTATCACGCCCCGGTTCGGCTTTGAAGAGAACAGCCCGTACCATGGGGCCATTTTTAATATTAAATCCGCCTTTGGTTTCATAACCGACGGCTTGAATGCGCGCCTCCCGTTCCGCCGCGGGAACCCCGGACAGATCGACGACGTCTATTTTTAACGGTTTATCCAGGAGATCATTATTGAAATAAAAGCGTTTCTTTTCCTGGTTGTAATTCAAGCGCAGCCCGTCATGGTGGGTAAGCAGCAACTCGAATACTTTTTCCAGTACGGGAACATCGACGGTGGATTTGAATTCCAACAGTACGGATTGATGGTAATGATGCGGATTGGGAAAGGCCTGGGCCAGGAACCAGCTTTCAATGGGCGTGGCGTCCTTTTCACCGCTGATAAGTCCCTGCTCATACTTGCGGATGTGGCTGTCGAAATCGACATGGACGCATAGGTTGGCAATGGTTTGATGGGAAAGGATGTCTTTGACATTGACGGTTTTACCGCGATCGTTTAAACGGGCGGCTATCTGGACGGCCTTGATGGAATCGCCGCCCAATTCGAAGAAATTGTCCGTGATCCCGACCTTTTCCATGTTCAGTACCCCGGCCCAGATTTCGGCCAGCATGGTTTCCATTTCAGTGCGGGGCGCCGCATATTCCAGGCCGGAATCCAGTTTCTTGCC
>JAUPLE010000031.1 GCA_030837085.1 Acidobacteriota bacterium
GATCCACCCTGGCCGCCGAATCCGCCAAATCCGCCGAAAGAATTATCGAAACCATAGGAAGAGGAACTTCTGCCGCCGCGGCCTGACCCGCCGCTAAAAATATCGGAAAAGAATGACCCTCCAAAGGAATCGCCCATACCGAACTCTTTGAAAATGCTGCTCATATCGAACCCCCTGAAAATATCATCCCTGGAGAATCGCTGCGAGAATCCTTCGGCGCCGAAGGTATCGTATTGTTTTCGTTTGTCGTCGTTGCTGAGGACGGCGTAGGCCTCGTTTATTTTTTTGAATTTTTCTTCCGCTTGTTTATCGTCTTTGTTTTTATCCGGGTGGAATTTCATTGCCAGTTTTCGGAACGCTTTTTTTATTGCCTCTTTCGTGGCTTTTTTATCTACACCCAGGAGTTTATAATAATCTTCCGCCATAATTACCTCACTTTTTCAATGTTTCGAACCAGACAAAGATTTTATAAAATTCTCCACAAAAGTCAAGTGGTTAAAAAAATCAAAGCACGCCAACACCCAAAGTTCATGTAAATTCTGCCACCAAGAGATGACGCACCAAAGCACCAAGAACTTTTTTATAATAAAACCCTTGGTGTTCCTTTGTGCCTTCGTGCCTTTGTAGCTACATTTAAATATGAATCGAGGCGCCGGAAATTTCACCTACCGCTTCCCAAATGTTTTCGCAAAGGGTGGGATGGATGAAGGTCATTTCCTTGAACTCCTCGGCTTTCATTCCTTTGCTGACGGCGTAATTGAGGATGGGCATTAATTCGCCGGCTTCCGCGCCTACAATATGCGCGCCCACCAACCGGTGGTCTTCATCGGCAATGACCTTTACCAGCCCAACCTTCTCATCGATGGCATTGGAACGGGAACCGGCGGAATAAGGGAACCGGCCGATCTTGATATTTAATCCTCGTTTTTTGGCTTCTTCTTCGGTTAAACCAATGGATGCGAATTCCGGGAAAGTAAACACGGCCCCAGGTACTGGATGATGCGCGATGGGTTTTCCCTGGGCGATAAAATCCACGATGGCCATGGCCTGATGCGACGCCTTATGCGCCAGTAACGGGTTGCCCACTATATCCCCGCAGGCAAAAATGGTTGAAACAGCAGTCTGGAGGTTTTCGTTTACAATGATAAAACCCCGTTTATCTATCTCGATGCCTAGTTGGGCGGCAGGGTCTAAAACCTCGGCTGTATTGGGCACTCTGCCAACTGCCAACAGAACCTTTGAAAATTCTTCTTGCCACTCTTTCCCGCCGGGAGTAACGGGTTTGAAATCTAGACGGATGGTCTTTGTTTCCGGGTTGATGACCGGGTTTGCAGCGGCCGTAGCAGTATGAATCTTCATTTTCTGTTTTTTTAATTCATTCTTAAGTATTTCCGCTAATTCCGTATCCATCCCGGGCAGGATTTGTTCCATGATTTCCACTACAGTGACCTGCGATCCCAGGTAACTGTAAACCAGACCCAGTTCGAGGCCCACGGCGCCGGCGCCAACCACCAGCAGTTTTTCCGGGACATTCTTCAATTCCAGGGCAATGTTGGAATCGATGACAAATTGGCCGTCTATTTTTAAAAAGGGAAGTTCAGCCCCTTTGGAACCTGTGGCAATCACGATGTGCCGGGCGTTGAATTCTTGTTGGCCCTGTTGACTGTATACGGAGACTGTTCCGGGTGCGGTAATTTTGCCGCGACCCTGGATTAATTCTACGTTGTACTGTTTAAACAGGGTTTCGATGCCCTTGGTTAACTTGGAAACCACCCGTTCTTTGTTTTTGGCCAGGGCGTCGATATCGATACTGACGTTTTCTATGTTAATGCCTGCTTTGGCGGCGTTTTTGATTTGTTTGAGTAGTTTCACGTTATGCAGTAGGGCTTTGGTGGGGACGCAGCCCCATTGGAGGCAGGTGCCGCCGAGTTTTTCCAGTTCCACAACTGCTGTTTTTAGACCTTTTTTCCCGGCGGCAATGGCGCCTTCGTATCCGGCAGGACCGCCGCCGATGAATATGATATCGTACATACTTGTTCCTCCTATCGGGATTAATGAATTTGAAAATTCAACAGGTCTCAGTTTAGCAAACAAATGGGTAATAGTCAAAGGGGAAAAAGGAAAAAAGGGGACACACGAGTTTTTTGGGGCATGCGACTTTTAGGAAATTTAGAAGTCGAAATCGTTTTCTTCATCCTGGAGCGACCAGGTTTCCGCCGATTCCAGGTCGATCGACAGCGGGATATCTTGCAGCAGTATGTTTTCATTTTCCACCACGGCTGCGATAATTTCCTTGAAATATTGACCGAAACGCCGGATAGTCTCTTTTTTAAATAATTGGGTGCTGTATTGGATTGAAAATGAAAACCGGTCCCTTAAGTCCGTAACATTGATAAGAAGCTCGAATTTGGATTCATTATATTCGGAATCAAAGCGTTTGATTTTTATTTCCGCGGCAGGGTTTTGCAATTCCTGTTCCAGCGCAGGATTTATTTCTGGCGATCCAAAGCCGAACATTACATCAAAAAGTGGATTGCGACCGATATCTCTTTCCTTTAATACCTGCCCCACCAGGTCTTCAAATTGATAATCCTGGTTGTCAAAGGCTTCCAGCGTTCGCTGCTTGATTTCTCTTAAAAAATCGCTGAATCTTTTATTACCCTGGGGATAATTCCGCAGCGCCAGGGTATTGATAAATACGCCGATTATATTGTCCAGGTCCGCGTGGCTCCGGCCGGCGACGGATGTTCCCACGATAATATCTTTCTGGCCGCTGAGTTTGAACAGCAATACATTGCATATGGTCAGCATTACCATAAACAAGGTGACGCCTTCTTTTACGGCTAGATTCCTTAATTGCTCCCCATCCGCGCCATCGATATCGAAATCCATCTGGCAACCTTTAAAATCCCGGTCAGTAGATCGTGGATAGTCCGTGGATATTTCCAATACCGGCAGGGGACCTCTAAAAACGTTGAGCCAATACTCTTCCTGTTTTTTTATCCTTCCCGACACGACCCGGTTATTCTGCCACTGGGAAAAATCTTTATATTGCAATCTCAATTCCGGCAGGATATCTCCCCTACACAACTTCAAAAACTCCTTTATCAAGACATTGAGCGAAATTCCATCCGATATGATATGGTGCATATCCACCATGAAAATATGTTCATTTTCTCCTGTTTTTATCAATCCAACCCGCAGCAGCGGCGCGCACGACAAATCGAAAGAACGAACGAAAGATTTAATGATAGGGTCACCCAGCATGGGGGCGGCTAAATCATAATATTCGACAGTAAATTCCACATCCCCGTGAACCCTCTGTGCCGGTTCATTTTTCACCAGGTGAAACGAGGTTCTCAGGCTTTCATGTCGGCGAATCAATTGCCTGAAGACGGCTTCCAGTTTTGTTTTTCCCATAGGTCCTTCCAGCCTCGTAAACAGCGGCATATTATAATTGATGCTCACTGGGTTTGCCGCTTGCATAATGTACATCCGTATCTGGGCTGGCGTCATCGGATAGTAATCTCTCTTTTCCACAGGTTCAATGGCGCTGTATTTATCCTGGGCCGCGCTCTTCACATATTGGGCCATGTCCTTGACCGTAGAAACTTCGAAGAATTTGGATATCGGTATCATGACATCGAATTCCTTATGTACCCGGGCAGCCAGTAAAATTAATTTTAACGATTGCCCCCCCAGTCGAAAGAAGTTATTATCAATGCTTATTTTGTCCTTTTCCACACCCAAAACCAGCGACCATAGCTCTACCAATTTCTTTTCCATTTCATTACGGGGGGCGGTGTAATTAGCGGCGGCTTCCGGGAATCCGGGGAGCGGAAGCGCTTTGTAGTCTACTTTACCGTTGGCATTCAGCGGTATTTTATCCACGGCGACGAAATGCAAAGGGATCATATAGCCGGGTAAGAACCCGGATAAATATGAAGTTAATTCGCTTTTCTTCGGTATATTTGCATGTTGGGGTACAAAATAAGCGCATAAATACTTATCACCGGTTTTATCTTCCCGCGGCGTTACCACTGCCTCTTTTATATCTTTGTGTTTGATAAGTACATTCTCTATCTCGCCCAATTCTATCCTGAATCCCCTAATCTTTAGCTGTTGATCGATCCTGCCTGAAAACTCGATATTACCGTCCGGCAGCCGCCGCGCCAAATCGCCGGTTTTGTAGTTAATATAGGTCTTATAGGACCCATAGGACCTATTAAACCTGTCTGAGGTTAATTCAGGATTATTAAGATACCCACGCGCAACCCCTTCTCCACCAATATAAATTTCGCCAATTACCCCCGGGGGAACAACATTTAAGTACTTATCCAGGATAAATATGGTCGTATTGGCAATGGGCTTGCCAATAGGAATCGTTACTGCTTGTTCCGCAATGTGATCGATGAAATAATAAGCCGCATAAACCGTAGTCTCAGTGGGTCCATAAACATGGATAATTTTCTCCTTTCCCAGGGCTGCCAGCGCCTTACGCGAATGCCCTACCGATACCCGCTCTCCCCCGAAAAGTACTTTACGAATATTTTTCAAACAGGTAAGCTCCAGGTCCACTAGCGTATTAAACAGCGCCGTGGTAACGAAAAACACCGTCACCTGCTGGCGCTTGATCAACGCAACCAATTGATTCACCGCCGCCACTGTCTCCCGGTCCGCCAACACCAGCGCCGCTCCATTCAACAGCGCCCCATAAATATCAAATACCGATCCGTCAAACGCATAATTGGACAACTGCAATACCCTATCACCTTCGGTCAATTCAATATAATTCGTGTTCTTCACCACCCGGGTAACATTTCTATGAGTTGTAAGAGTACCTTTCGGTTTCCCGGTAGAACCGGAGGTGTAGATGATATAAGCGAGATGGCTTGAATGATGAAGCCCCCGGCGGGGGCACCCATTTAAGATGAATGATGAATGATGAAGCCCGCGGCGCGGGCACCCTTTTAAAGAATATAAATCCGAAGTTGTCAGCAAAATTCTTGCATTACTATCCCGTAACATATAATCGATTCGGTCTTTCGGGTAATCCGGATCAATAGGCAAATACGCGGCCCCGGATTTTAATATACCCAAAATGGCGATTATCATTTCAATAGATCGTTCTATTTTAATGGC
>JAUPLE010000298.1 GCA_030837085.1 Acidobacteriota bacterium
AGGAGGCCACAAATGGCACGAACAAACAAAACCATTGAAAATTATCTTTACAGGGAACACCTAACCCTAGAAAATTCAAAAACCGATACCCTAATCAAGGAGCAAATCGGTGCCTATGGATACAACGATGCCCGCCTCGATGAAGGGCTTACGTTGTCCAGCGTCGTGAATTCCATCAATCTAAAACTCATAAAACCCTTAGTGTACCTTTGTGCCTTCTAACCTGCGTGACTTTGTGGCTATTTTCAGGGCAGCCAAAAAGAGAATGACATAGTCCTGGTACTCATCGCATGGGGTCTTGATTTTTTTTTGGTTTTTGTTTAAAATTGAATATTCAGATACTTAAAAATAGGAGAGTGTCAGATGATAAAAATATTGATCCTGGTTTTAATTGCGTTTGCCTGCGGTTCCATCGGCGCCAGCCTGGCCGGTTCCTCTAAAAAGGGTTGCCTTACCAGCATTGTCCTGGGATTTATCGGCGCCTGGATCGGTGGTTGGCTCAGTGGTAAACTACAAATCGGGGATTTATTATATGTGAAAGGTATCCCCGTATTATGGTCCATTGTCGGTTCAGCCTTATTCGTGGCGGTCATTAACCTGATATCCGGCGGCAATGCCAGGAAATAAAAAAAAAGGAATTTAGAATAAACGATTGAAATAATCTTGACAATTCAAATAATTCCATATATTATTTTTTTAAATGGTGAAACAAAATTACCTGGATATCTATCCCACTAGAGGCATTGCCCAAAAACTGAACGCCGAAAGTCTCGATGATGAAGCGGCGTTAAACCGATTACTTGCCGACGTCCATAACTACATAAAAACAGCCGAAGAGGACAATGTAAGATTTCTTAAAACAGAGACCCAGGGAAAAATCACTTCCAAAGAGACGGCCACATTCTTCAGGGGGCATGAGCGAACCCGGAATAACCGCGTCATCCTCCAATACCTGGTGGCTTTTCTTACGAAGCTCCCCATGCAAGAAGATATCGAGGGCAAAGTAGTAAACCCTTTCGAACAATTAAAATCATTTATCCTTTACAATGTCAATCTCCTCAAAGACCCGGATGTGGTCTCCATCATATTGGCGGAACACGAACGCTTGGGGCTGTTAAATGAGACCAATTCCTGGTATTACCGGGGACAAATAAGCAAGAATTATAAGCAAATCCTCGAAGTGGCGGAAAGCGCCAGGACAATCACCAGGGAAGGATATTGTAAATTATTCGAAGCCTTACAGCGTTATTGTCTCTTCTGGTTCTCGGTTAGAAATGAAGATATCAGGCGGGTAAGAAAAAGCGACATCTATATTTACCAGTTGACCCGCCTATTAATGAAACGGAACGGCTGCCCGGAGTGCTGAAAAAAAGTATAAAGATTTATAAATCTTTACAAGAAAAAGGGGGAAGGATTATATAATTACTCCTTATTCATTATTCAGAAAATAGGAGGAACTATGAAGAAAAAAATGATTTTGACAATTGTGGCATTTACGGTTCTGGTATTATCAGGATTTATCCATGGCGCCATTCCTGCAGCGGAGCGCGCCGCATTGATTGCATTCTACAACAGCACCAATGGAGATAATTGGTCAGGCAACAACGGTTGGAAAACACCGCCGCTGCATACCGATGGATTCGCCATGCCTGGGACTGAAGGAAGTTGGCGCGGAATAACTGTTGCCGGGGATCATGTAACAAAGATTAAAATGGTATCCAATAAACTAACCGGCCAACTCCCTGCCGGATTAGGAAATCTCAACCACCTGGAAGAGATAAATCTGGCTAACTCCATCGATTATATTGACACCATTTGGAATCACCTGGGCGGCAGCATCCCCCCTGAATTAACAAATATCACCAATTTGAAGACGCTTGACCTGGAATATAACCAGTTGAGCGGCAGCATCCCCCCTGGATTAGGAAATCTCACTAACCTGGAATATCTTAACCTGAGTTGGAACCAATTGAGCGGAAACATTCCTATTCAATTGGGAAATCTCGGTAACCTGGAATGGCTTGTTCTTCACGAAAACCAACTGGACGGCAGCATCCCCGCTGAATTGGGAAATCTCACTAACCTGGAATATCTTTACCTTAATGCCAACCAACTGAACGGCAGTATCCCTACTCAATTAGGCAACCTCGGCAATTTACTAAGTCTTGGACTTAGTTACAACCGACTGAGTGGTACTATTCCATCAAGTTTTTTAAATCTCACGCGAATTACCTCGGTATTTCTTAATCACAACTGTCTTTCGACCACAGACGCAACACTGATTGCCTGGCTCGATATCCATGATCCATATTGGAATAACGATCAAAATCAATGTGACATACCTGAAATTGCTATAAACAGGACTTCGTTGAACTTTGGGGCTTATTATTCAGAGGCCGATCTCTCCCCCCAAACGGTACAGATCAGCAATAACGGGACCGGTACATTGAACTGGAGCGCTTCCGGCAATGCCGCTTGGCTTTCTATCACCCCCTCTTCAGGAACCGGCGACTCAGTCCTTTCCGTGTTGGTCGATCCTTCCGGTTTAGCTGTGGGCGATTACAGCGGGGAAATCGTTATCACCGATGCCAATGCCTCCAATTCTCCACAGTCCGTCTCTGTCTCGCTGCACGTTTACAACCAGGGGCAGACCGCGGCGCCTTTCGGCGAATTCGCAACCCCGCAGGATGGCGCAGCGGTCAGCGGCAGCATCCCGGTAACCGGCTGGGCCCTTGACGATATCGAAGTAGTCAGCGTGAAAATTTACAATGGCGACGCCTATACCGGAGACGCTGTATTGGTGGAGGGCGCCCGCCCGGATGTAGAGGCGGCATACCCAACTTATCCCAATAACTATAAGGCCGGATGGGGATATATGCTCTTAACCAACTGTTTACCTGATGGCGGAAACGGAGCTTACACGCTGACCGCAAAGGCAACCGATTTAGAAGGAAACGAGGTCACCTTGGGTTCAAAAACCATTACCGTTGATAACGCCCATGCGGTTAAGCCCTTTGGCGCCATTGACACTCCTTTCCAGGGTGGCACCGCTTCGGGGAATAAATTCGTAAATAACGGCTGGGCATTGACGCCTCAGCCCAACAGTATCCCGATGGACGGTTCCACGATTAATGTGATTATCGATGGAGTAGTGAAAGGGCATCCCATATATAATGTTTACCGTTGGGATATAGCCTGGTATTTCCCCGGTTATGCCAATTCCGGTGGGGCAGCGGGTTATTATTATCTTGATACCACGAAGTTATCGAATGGAGTTCACACCATTGCCTGGACTGTTTCAGACAGCGAAGGAAATAGCGACGGTATCGGGAGCCGGTATTTCACTGTACAGAATTTAGCTAGCAGTGTAGTACAGGAAAAAGAAAATAAACAAAATGTCCGAAGGGCGATAAAAAGTTTTGATCAAACTTTTTCAAAAGTTTGGCCCCCGGCAGGGTGTTTTATTGAAATCAAGGAACTTGAAAGAGTTGAAATAAACCTTTCCGATGAAGAGGTATTTGAAGGGTATTTAGAGGTTGGTGACCAATTAAGAGAATTGCCCATTGGCTCAACGTTTGACCGAGAGAGAGGTATTTTCTATTGGCAGCCGGGTCCCGGTTTTGTCGGTGAGTATCGCTTTGTATTTATTGGAAAGGATGACCAGGGCCAACATACCAGGAAGAACATTGTTGTTAATATAAAACCTAAACAATAAGATCAAATTACAAAAAAAATAGCCGCGAAGAACGCGAAGACACACGAATTAGGGGCGAACAGGCGTGTTCGCCCCTTTTCTCAACCAGGGCATTATCTGAACCGGTAAACCGTCGTATGCGTATACTTTTTTCCAGGCTCCAGGATAGTAGAAGGAAAATTGGGTTTGTTGGGCGAATCCGGGAAATGCTGCGTCTCCAGGCAAAAACCATAATGCTTCTCATACTTCTTCCCACTTTTTCCCGTAATCGTCCCGTCCAGGAAATTCCCCGAATAAAATTGCAGCCCTGGTTCCGTGGTCCATACCTCCATAATTCGGCCGGATACCGGCTCGGAAACACTGGCCGCTAACTTCAACGAACCGTCCCAATTATTCAACACATAATTGTGATCGTAGCCGCCTTCCACCAGGCTTATCCGCTCGCCGATCGCCCTGGGTGTAAGGAAATCCATGGGCGTGTCTTGTACATTTTTTAACTCACCCGTAGGGATAAGCCCATTATCCACCGGCGTAAACCGGTCCGCATGAATGGTCAACAAATGGCCCAGGATGCCGTTAGAACCGCCGGAACCGCCGGGATCCTCGCCTTCCAGGTTAAAATAACTGTGGTGGGTCAAATTAACCGGTGTGGCTTTATCCGTTTCCGCTTCATAGTCAATTTTCAATTCATTATTCCCGGTTAGCGTATATATCACCACGACCGAAAGATTACCCGGGTAGCCCTCTTCACCGTCTTTACTCAAATAATGTAATCGCAAACCCACCTCGTTCTTTTTATGAATCTCCTCCGACTGCCAGACCACCTTATCAAAGCCATTGATCCCGCCGTGCAGGTGATTTTCGCCATTATTCGTCGCCAGTTTGTATTCAACGCCGTTCAAAGTAAATCTGCCTTTGGCAATCCGGTTGCCGTACCGGCCCACGATGGCGCCGAAATAAGGATGACCAGCCAGGTATTTCTCAAGCGTATCAAAGCCCAATACCACATCGTTGAAATTGCCTTTTTTGTCCGGCGCCGTCAACGAGGTCACAATACCCCCGTAATTCGTAATCTTAACCGTCATGCCCTTACTGTTGGACAGCGTATATAAATCCACCGCCTGTCCCGTTTCCGTTTTCCCGAAAAAAGATTTTGTAATGCCCATTTTACTTTCCTTTCCTTGATTACTATTGACCTTGCCGCAGCACCCGCCGAGAAAAAACATCAGTAGGGTTAAACACAGCGCCGCGGCCGAAAAATAAAAATATTTTTTCATCGCTGCCTCCATATTTCATAGAAATTCTATTATAGCCATTTTCGAAAAAAAGTCAAAAGAGATATAAAATTGCATTGCTATTTTCCTTCATTTGTGCTATTAATATTTTTTAGGAGGATGGCTGATATGTATTATAAAAAGTCCATCGATGAGTTGATTAAAAAGCGGTTCTCTTGCAGGATATTCCTGGAAAAGAGGGTCGAGCCGACTAAAATAAAAGAGTTAAAAGCGGCCTGCGCATTATGTAAAGAAGGCCTGGCAGGTGAAAAAGTAAAATTGCAAGTGATAGAACTGGCCGATGAGGATCTCAGGAAAATCGATCCCGACGATTTCAGCCTCATCATCAATCCCATGACCTTTATCGCCGGGTCCATACAAAAATCAAAATTAGCCTATGAAAGCTACGGGTACCTGGTGGAGCATCTCGTCCTCAAAGCCACGGAATTAGGACTGGCCACCTGTTGGTTGGGATACTTTAATCCCGATTATTTCAAAAAAATCCAACTGGCGGCGGATGAGATATTACCGGCGGTCTGCGTGGTGGGTTACGCCGCGGAAAAAGGATTCTCCTCCGGGCGCAAGAAATGGGGGGACCTCTTTTTTATAAAAGATTTCAAAACATCAATGTCTGCCATCGTAGCCGGGAATTATGCCGAACCCCTGGATATGCTTCGCCTGGCCCCTTCCGCTGGGAATTTGCAACCCTGGCGGGTCGTCAAGGAAAAAAACAAAAATGTTTTCCATTTCTATAAAAAACGTCTCGATAGAGAGTATGAAAAAAGAAAACTGCATAACGTCGATATCGGCATTGCCATGTGTCATTTTGAACTAGCGGCAAAGAAAAATGATCTTGAAGGAAACTGGGAAAAATTAAAGCAAACCATAACCCCTATTCCTGAAAGAACAGAATATATCATAAGCTGGGTTGGAACAATGTGAGAGACGCCGTCACAAACTTGCGAATCCTTGAACAACGCAGGTAAAGAGGGTAAAAAAACGGTGTATCGAAATGTTACATTTTCGATTCCCCAAAACCCCTTATTATAAAGGGTCTCAGGGGGTTGTTTTTAGTGCATCAAAACAATACACCGTTTAGCAAGCTACCCCCTATAAGCTTAATAATAAAGGAAAGAGAGCGGATAAAGGAAATAAAACTGTAATAAATAGATACAGGTCAAAGACAAGGTTTCCCGTTTTAACAGGGCGGCCTAAATCATGCAAAGCGTTGACAACAAATGGTTTCGACCTTTATAGGGAAAATTGGCATTAATATTGCTATATATATTACCGAAGAATGAAGGCTCCCTAAAACCGGGCAACTTGCCTCCCCAAGGCCCGGTTACGTATTAAGGGAGGTGAGTATGGAATGGGTAAGGTTTTGCGAGTGAATATGTATTGATATGAAGGGGCAGAGGGATGAGGGGGAATGTTACAACAAGGGCACGCGCAACGTGCCCTTGCATTTATTTCCAACAAATTCCCATGAAAAATTTATCGTCGGTATATTGATTTTTTTTTTTAATCATGGTATTTATACATCTTAAAGTTAAATCTAAACAAATCAACTTTATCTACCCAGGTTTTACTCTCTATACATCTCACATATAGAGGGATTACGCTGGCAAAAAGGAGGAAAAATGATTCACGGCGAAGCCGCAAAATTGGAAAAAGATGACGCCATCGCTTTAAAAACAAAAATCGGTTTGATCCTTTTCGGGGTATACTCACTGATTTACGCGGGTTTCATCGTTATCAACACTCTAACTCCCAGGACAATGGGAACCCAGGTATTCCTGGGCCTGAACCTGGCCGTGGTTTACGGCTTCGGGTTGATTTTCCTGGCCATTATCATGGGTGTGGTTTACAACCACGTATGCACCAAACTGGAAGATAAAATGAACAAACCTTCCGAACCCGGAGACAAAGAAAGCGCGAAAACGGAGGTGGGGAAATGATTTATTCGGTATCACCCCTGGCCATTGTATTGTTCGTTGTTTTTGTGCTGTTTGTTCTTGGGATTTCATTTTATTTCGGCAACAAGACCAAATCGACCGCCGGGTACTATGCCGCCGGGGGAACGATTCACTGGGCCGTCAACGGTATCGCCTTTGCCGGCGATTATCTTTCCGCCGCGTCATTCCTGGGGATTTGCGGTATGATCGCTTTCAGCGGCTACGACGGGTTCCTCTACTCCATCGGCTACCTGGCCGGCTGGGTAGTGGCCCTTTTCGTGGTGGCGGAACCATTGAAACGAATGGGGAAATACACCTTTGCGGACGCCCTGGATTCGACCTTTAATAACAAGGGTATCCAGTTGGCGGCCGCCGTCAGTACGCTGATCGTGTCTATTTGCTACCTGATCCCGCAAATGGTGGGCGCCGGGGACCTGGTTACCCCGCTGCTGGGCATGCCCCATTGGGTCGGCGTTATCCTGGTAGGCGGTATCGTGATTTTTATCGTCGCCACCGCCGGTATGACCTCCACCACTTACGTGCAGTTTATCAAGGGAGGACTCCTGATCATCTTTTCGACTATTCTTTCATTCTACCTCATCAGCAACGGGCTGGCCAAAAAACCGTCCAGGGACTATCATGAGTTTAAGTCCATTCCCGCGGTTGTTTCCGGGGGTTCTGTTACCTCCATCGACAGTCCCGACTATAAGCTGGCCGGTGAATTCGAAAAGAAAGGCATGCGCTTTGTTAAACTGGAAAAAGCGGGAATTTACTCCTGGTGGAAACTGAACAATAAAGAAGGCGCGTTCATGTTGGAAGAAGCCCTTTCCAAAACAGTTGCCGCCGACGGCGCAACCCTGTACAACGGCGAACCCCAAAAAGCCGGGAAATTCTTCCAGGTAGGCCATATTGGCAAACTGGTAAAAGACGGCCAGGAAGTGGATAAAGTGGAGGGTCTGGATCCTTTTTCTTATATTTCCACCATCGAAAAGAGCGAAATCATATCCTTTGCCCAACTGCCCGTACCTATCGAAGACGGCAGCGACCGCGTAACGGTTTGGTACCAGAAACCCACATCCGGCAGCGAAATTATGCGCCCGGGATTGAAATTCAAAGTGGACAAAGGCGCTACCCCCTGGTCTAAATTGAATTTTATCTCCTTGATGCTGGCGCTGTTTTTCGGCACGGCTGCGCTGCCCCATATCCTGATCCGTTATTATACGGTTCCCAGTGCAAAGGACGCCCGTAAATCCACCATTGTGGCAATAGCCGCTATAGGGTTTTTCTACATCTTAACTCTTTATATGGGGCTGGGCGCCATGACCAACGGCGTGTTGGATGTAGAAAGCAGTAACATGTCGGCGCCGCTGCTGGCTAAATATTTCGGCATCGGTTTGTTCTCCGTTATCTCGGCCATTGCCTTCGCGACGGTATTGGGCACGGTCAGCGGGTTGATCGTGGCTTCTTCCGGCGCCGTCGCCCATGACCTCATGGACCGCTTCTTAAACATTAAAATGACGGATAAAGGAAAAGTAAAAGCAGGCAAAATCGCTGCTATTTTTGTGGGCGGCGTGGCTATCATACTGGGTATTCTTTTCAAAGGCATGAACGTATCGTTCCTCGTGGGCTGGGCATTTTCCGTGGCCGCTTCCGCCAACTTACCCGCCATCCTCATGCTGCTCTTCTGGAAAAAAACGACTGCCAAAGGCATTGCTTATTCCATCCTGGTGGGTATCGTCTCTTCCCTTACCATCATCCTGTTATCCCCGGAGATGTACGAAAAATACGGCGTCGATCCGGCCACTGCACCCATTCCCTTGTCCAATCCGGGTATTATTTCCATCCCCCTGAGCTTCTTGACCCTGATCGTGGTCTCCCTGGTCACTAAAAAAAAGGAAAAAGAAGTCCCGATTAAAAAGTAATGATTTTGACTGGAGGAATTTATATGAAACGAACAATCATTTTTGCAACCTGTTTTGTTTTGCTGTCCGTAAGCCTTATGGTCTTTGCCGGCGACACGGAAGAAAAACCCGATGTGAAAGTTTACGGTTTTATCAAACTGGATGCCCTCTATGAAACCGGCAACTCTTCCCACGGCAACTATATTATCTGGGCCAAAGACCCGGGTAACAGTAACGGTCTATTCTACGTTACCGCCAGGGAAACCCGCGTAGGGGTCGCGGTTTCGGGATTCAGTTTCGGGAAATTCAAAGTAACTGGTAAAATGGAAGTGGATTTCCACAGCGCCGGCACCGAAGAAAATAAACCCTATAACTACATGCGGCATGCTTACCTGGAGGTTTCCAACGGATCATTGACGATTACCGCCGGTCAGACCTGGGATATCATTTCGCCGCTGGTCCCGGCGACTCTTAATTATTCCGTTCTCTGGGGCGTGGGCAATATCGGGTATCGCAGGCCGCAGTTAAGCATCCGCAAGGATATTAAAACCGGCAAAAACGTGTTTACTCTGCAGGCGGGAATTTTCCGTACCATCGCCTCCGACTATGACAATGACGGCATCGAAGATGGTTCTGCCGCCGGATTTCCCACTTTCCAGGGTCGTATCGGGGGGAAATTCGCCCTTGGTAAAACCGGTTCCTTGCAATTGGGCGTTTCAGGTCACTATGGTAAATCCAAAGGACTCTGGGATTTTGCATCCGATTCCTTGAATGCCGATATGCTGTTGGTTTTTTCGCCGAAATTCAAAATTATCGCCGAGTTCTTTACGGGAAAAAACCTGGGGACTTACATGGGCGGAATCATTCAAAATGTGAACACGTCTACCGGTAAGGAAATTAAGGCCAAAGG
>JAUPLE010000299.1 GCA_030837085.1 Acidobacteriota bacterium
ATGACGGACGTTTCCTTTTGAATATAGGCGCTCAACCCGGCCCGGTCCTTTACCGAAATATCGAAAAAAATATTAATACCCACGCTGAGCCTGTCCGAAACCAAATTCTTAACCCACGGTTGCTTCATTTTATTTTTTCATTCCCCGGAAGATTTCCAGACCCTCTTCCAGGGTGCTGAATTCCCCGTCCAACTGACGCTCGTACAATTCATTCAAATAGATACCCATTTGCTTCCCAGGCGGGATACCTTGGAGCAACAGGTGCCTGCCCATAACAATCGGCTGGATGGTTTCCTTGGTAATATTGAATTCCTCTTTTTGCCGGGTATACCACTTGATGATCTCATCTTCCTTCGGGTCGCTAAAATTCAATGGGCCGGGTTCCCGGGACCAGCGATCGGCAAAATCCAACAAAAGCAGCAGCAAGTCATGCTCCTCCAGGTCCTTGACCAACCGCGAAATGGCTTTAAAGCCTATTTTCTCCCGGTTCCTAAAGAGATCGTAGATGCGGTGATGATACTTGACCAGTTTAAGCACTGTCTCTTTTAACGGGAAATTCTTCCGGGTTTCGATTTTCAGGTCCGTTAAAAAAGCATCGGCTATTTCCACGCCGCGGGAATCGTGGAACGCCGAAGTCACGGTCATCCGGCCCCGTTTGAATTCCCACTGGGTGGTGGCGCCCTTGCCGATATCGTGCAGCAGGGTTGCCAGCAGCAGCGCCAGGGTTTGCTCTTCATCCAGTTTAAACGACCGGCTGATCTTTTTGGCGATATCCATGGCAATCATGGTATGCGCCCACACGGTATGATGCCCGAACTCATCGGTCTCCGGGTGAAACTCGGCGTCCTGGATGGTCAGGGAAAGGGCGTAAAGGGTGGGAAACAATTTTTCCAGCACTGTCAAACGCCAATACTCGTTTAAGCCCCTGGAAGGCTGTTGGGATTCCAGCAGAAGCCGGAACAGTTCTTCGACGATTCGCTCTTTACTCAATTCATCCAGGCGCACTTCTTTGGCGTTTTCATAAATTTCCGGGTCGATGTTAAAATGGTGTACGGAAGCAAAACGGGCGCCCCGCAGCAGGCGCAGCGGGTCATCGAAGAACGTCTCAGGTCCGGTCATGGAAATTCGTTTTTCCGCGATAGCTTCCATACCGTCAAAGGGATCGAAAATCTCATTATCCGACAGGCGCAGGGCAATGGAATTACAGGTAAAATCCCTACGGCGCAGGTCTTCTTTCAATGAAATATGGGGACCGGAATCAATAATAAAATTCTTATGGGAATGAGAATCGTCGCTGCGTTTAACATCTCTCCTGGGTACGGAAATATCAAAATTATAGTCGCAGCCCCGGAGCGTGAATTTCACCACGGCAAAACTTTTGCCCACTGTATTGGTTTTCCCAAAAGATTTTAATTTCTCTTCGATTTCATCGTAGGTATGATCGATTACCACCAGGTCGATATCCCGGTCCCGGTCGATCCTTTTATAGAGAATATAATCCCTGATCGTCCCTCCAATCAAAAAAATTTTTTCTTTAAATACTTCGATAAAAAAATCCTTTAATGGAAACGTGAATATGTCAAGGGTTTTAAGCGGTTTCATCTTCATCATGTTTTTTTAAAAACGAATCCAGGTAGGCCATAAAGTTTTTAAGGGTTTCAAATTGATCGCCGTCGATTTTTTCGATGTGGTAGGCGATCAATCGCTTATCTACCTGGTGATCAATGCGGACAGTTCTCATCTGGCGAATCACAAACGTACTGATCGGCGTAACCACCAGTACATTCTTAAGCCGGGAATTCATGGGCAGCTTTTTCAACGGGAAATCAGGCCTGACCGCGAAACCCGATAGCGACATGTCCAGGGCATATGCTTTCAATCCGAAATTATGATTATCCGTTAAGGTTAAGATGATTTCCATCGAATCCGGGATGGCTATCCGGGGAACCGTTCGCAGTTCCTTTTTGGCCAACTGGTAATCCTCGGTAAATTTCTTGAATTTGCTCCTTATTTCCCTCTTCTTCTTTTTCTCCCGGGAGATATAGACCAACGTGATCAAAATAATCACCACTACCAGGGCAACCATAAACTCAATAATCCCACTCATTTTACTCATGTGTTATCTCATTTTATTCAAGAGAAATAATATAGGTTTTTGCACGTGGTGTCAAATGATTTCAATTTCAACTTGATATTTTTTTTAAAAACGATATAATATACTTTATAAAACAAGAAACCAGAAATCGAAACAGGAGTCAACCATGAATATAGACGATCTTTTAAAAATCGCGGTGGAGCGGGGTGCATCCGACCTTCACCTTAAAGTCGGGAACCACCCGGTTCTCAGGATAAACGGGCTGCTCCAACCATTAGTGGAGTTGAAACGCTTGATGCAGGAAGATACCATTGCCATGTCTGCCGCCATTATGAGCAAAGAGCAAAAAGACCGGTTTAAGACGGAGCATGAAATCGATATGGCGTACAGCGTCCAGGGATTGGGACGGTTCCGGTGCAATATTTTCCAGCAGCGGGGCGCGGTAGGTATGGTGTTAAGGGTTATTCCCACCCAGGTAAAGAGCATTTCCGATCTGAACTTGCCGCTGGTGCTTCAGAAGATAGCAGACGAAAAGCGCGGCTTGATCCTGGTGACCGGCACCACCGGCAGCGGTAAGTCTACCTCCCTGGCGGCGATAATCGACCATATCAACACCCACCGCGTCGATCATATTATCACGATCGAAGACCCCATCGAATATTTACACCGCGATAAAAAGAGCATCGTCAATCAACGGGAAATCGGCCAGGATACTAATACCTTCTCCTTAGCCTTACGGAGTTCCTTAAGAGAGGACCCGGATGTCATCCTGGTGGGAGAAATGAGAGACCTGGAGACCATCGAAACCGCACTCCTGGCAGCGGAAACCGGGCATTTGGTGTTATCCACCCTGCATACCCTGGATGCCCCGGAAACCATCAACCGTATCATTTCCATATTCCCCCCGCACCACCAGAAACAAATCCGTATCCAATTGGCCTCTGTATTGAAATCCATTATCTCCATGCGTTTGATCCCCAAGGCCGACGGCCGCGGCCGCGTCCCCGCGGTTGAGATATTAATCACCACCCCCTTTATCCAGGACTGTATCATGGATGCTGAAAAAACCAAATTGATTAAAGATTCCGTTGCCGACGGCGTATCCCAGTACGGTATGCAAACCTTTGACCAATCCCTGTACTTTTTATATCAAAAAGGTCTGATTACTTACGACGAAGCCCTCAAATGGACCACCAACCCGGATGAATTCAAACTCAAGAAAATCGGCGTCCAATCCACCAAGGAAATGTCTTTGGAAGAAATGGAAAAAAGGATGTCGGATATCGGTGGATTTAATAAATCCTCCGGAGTGGACGATCACAACTTGCTGGAAATTGAAGGATTATAGTATATGAAACATTCTGAAATCAGGCGAATATTCTTCGACTATTTTATTAAAAGACAACACCACAAAGTATTATCTTCCCCCCTGGTGCCGGCCAAAGACCCAACCCTGCTCTTTACCAATGCCGGTATGAACCAATTCAAAAGCGTATTCCTGCAAGAAGAAAAACGCGAATACCGGCGGGCCGTCAGCATCCAGAAATGCATGCGCGTCTCCGGCAAACACAACGATTTCGACGAAGTAGGCAAAACCGAATTCCATCATACCTTCTTCGAAATGATGGGCAATTTTTCCTTCGGCGATTATTTCAAGGAAGAAGCCATCGAATACGGTTGGGACCTGTTGACCGGGCCGTACGGCTTTAAGCCGGACGACCTCTGGGTAACCGTTTACGAAGAGGATGAGGAAGCGTTTCGCATCTGGGCCGAGAAAATCGGCGTGCCGTCCCATAAAATTGTCCGCATGGGCGAGAAAAGCAATTTCTGGCAAATGGGTGAAACCGGGCCCTGCGGCCCTTGCTCCGAAATACATTTCGACAGGGGCAGCGCTTTCGGACCCGTCGAATTCTATGACGGCAACCGCCGCTACATGGAAGTATGGAACCTGGTGTTTATGCAGTATTTTAAAGACGCAACCGGTCGCTTGAATCCCCTGCCCGCGCCTTCCATCGATACAGGCATGGGCATGGAACGCTTGACCGCCCTGCTCCAGGCTAAAGACAGCAATTACCAGTCCGACCTGTTCCGGCCCATCATCGAATTCACCGCTGAGTTGGCCGGCGTCGATCCCGATGACCCCTCGCGCCAGGTCGATTTAAAAGTCATTGCCGACCATATCCGCGCATTGTCCTTTTTGATCTCCGACGGCGTGCTGCCTGCCAACGACGGCAGGGGCTATGTCCTGCGCAGGGTCCTGCGCCGCGCCGCCAAACACGGCAAAGCCCTCGGCCTCAATACCGCTTTCCTCAGCAAAGTCAGCGGCGAAGCCATTGAAATCATGAAAGACTCTTACCCCGAGCTGGAATACAACCGCGATTTTATCGCCGAAGTCCTCCAGGTCGAAGAAGAACGCTTCAATCATACCCTGGCCAATGGCCTGAAACGCTTCGAAGACCTCCTGCAAAAGAGCCTGGAAAATAATGAGAAAATAATCCCGGGCGAGGAGCTATTTAAGCTATCCGATACCTATGGTTTCCCCCTGGATTTTGCCGTAGACCTGGCCAATGAAAAAGAACTGACCATCGATTATCACGGTTTCCAGGCGGCATTGGAAGATCAAAAACAAAAATCGCGACTCAGTACTGCCCAGAAACAAAAAGCCGTTAAGAATCTTGAAAATGTCGATAAGTACCGGACCCAGTTTACCGGTTACGACAGCCTGGAAGAGGAAGCCGTCTTAACCGCTATTTACGTGTCCGATAAAAGCGTTTCTTCCCTTGAGAAAAACCAGGAAGGCATTTTAATTTTCGATAAAACCCCCTTTTACGCCGAATCCGGCGGCCAGGTTGGTGATTCCGGCCTGGGAAAAAGCGACTCTGTCTTATTCAAAATAAAGAACACCCACAAAACCAACACCGGCGCATTCCTGCACCTCGTGCAAATGAAAACCGGCGCACTAACCGTGGGCGATAAAGTCAATTTAATCGTGGACCGCGAGCGGCGCAAGAATATTGCCATTCATCACTCCACCACCCACCTGCTCCATGCCGCCCTGCGCGAAGTACTGGGCCTCCATGTCAAACAGGCCGGTTCCTATGTCGGACCTGATAAACTCCGTTTCGATTTTACCCATTTCAAACCCCTGGCCCCCGAAGAAATCGAAAAGATAGAAAACATAATCAACCGCAAGATCCGCGAGAATATCGCTATTACGACCGATACCCTAAAATACGAGGACGCGGTCGCACGCGGCGCCATGGCCATATTCGAAGAAAAATACACCGATGTCGTACGCATGCTCTCTATCGGCGATTTTTCCCTGGAATTGTGCGGCGGAACCCATCTCGACTATTCCGGCGAAGCAGGTATTTTCAAAATCGTCGATGAATCCTCCATCTCTTCCGGTATCCGCAGGATCGAAGCCGTCGCCGGCGAACCCGGGTTTCTCTACATCCAACAGAACCTTAACCGTTTCCGCCAGATACAGGCCCATTTCCGGCAAAAAGAAGAACAGCTCCTGGATTTCCTCGTTAATATGGAAAAGAGCATCAAGGAAAGAGAAAAAGAACTGAAAAAGAAACAAGAAACCGACATCCGCCCCGATTTAGAACAGCTCATCAATGAAGCAATCATGATTAAGGATGTTCGCGTAGCCATTGCGCACTTTGATAACCTGGACCGAAAGCAATTAAGCGCCCTGGCCGATGAGATCAAAGACAAAACTAAAGGCGCGGTTGTGCTTTCCAGTAATAACGATGGCAAATCCGCCATTATCGTATCGTTGGATAAAGCCCTTACCCCTAAGCTCAACGCCAATACCCTGGTCAAGGAAATTGCCCGGGTAATAAATGGCAGCGGCGGCGGACGCCCCGATTTTGCCCAGGCCGGCGGAGACGCGATCCCCGATCCATTAAACTTTAAGAAACATGCTGCCGATATAATAACCGGACATTTACAATGAAAAGAAAAAAAACAATTGCAGTCTGCGTTTTTTTGCTAGCCCTGACGCTGCCTGCAATTCCCTCGTCTTCGGAAAAAATCCTGGTTAAACAAGATAAAGACGGGAGGATCGTTGTATCTAACATTGCTGGCGACAACCGGTTTGTCTTAAAAGAGTCCAAACGAGTGGAATTTAAATCCTCCGGGACTACCGAAGTCCCATCCAATTACCTGGTTAAAATCAAGAAACTTGCCAGGAAGTACGACGTTAAAGAAACATTAATCCTGGCAGTGGCAAAGGCTGAATCCAGCTTCAATCCCTTTGCCGTTTCCCACAAAGGAGCCGTAGGCATTATGCAGTTAATGCCCGGAACGGCCAAACAATATGGCGTCTTCAATCGGTACAACGCCGACCAGAACCTGGAGGCCGGGGCCCGGCACTTAAAATACCTTTATAATAAATACGATGGGGCCCTTCACTTAACCCTGGCCGCTTACAACGCCGGGGAAGAAGCAGTAGCAAAATACGGCGGCGTCCCCCCTTACGAAGAAACCCGCACCTATATCAAACGCGTAATGAAATTCATGGGATTGACATACAACGGCGATTCCAAATACGTATCCCACCCCAAAATATACAAAATTGTCACCAATGACGGACGAATCATTATTACCGATTCCAAACCGTATGATGTGACCGGTCAGATCAGTGTTATCAATTAAAAAAGCTGCCGCCAGGGCGCGCCAGTACAAGACACCAAAAAATCACAAAAAAAAAGCAATAATTGCGAGGCATCCATGAATAAAGTCCATGTTATCGTTAATCCCTTTTCCGCCCGGGGCAAGACCCAGGAGCGTTGGCTTACCATCAAAGAAATCGTACGCCATCATTTTAAAGAGTACAAGTACATATTTACCGAAAAACCCCGACAGGCCACGGAAATTGCCAGGGGACTGCTGAAAGACGGGTACGATCTTATCATCGGCGTCGGCGGCGACGGCACCCTCAACGAAATCACCAACGGCTTTTTTAAACACGATTCCCATCAAACCGTCAACGAAGACGCTTCATTGGGCATCATCCCCTCCGGCACCGGATCCGATTTCATCCGCTTTCTAAAGATCCCCCATGATTTTAACAAATCCGTGGCGCTCATCAAACATGCAAAAGCCAATAAAGTCGATGTCGGCAAAGTAACCTTCACCAACCCTACCGGCGGAAAAGAAAGTAAATATTTTATCAATGCTTCCGATTTCGGACTGGGCGCCGAAGTCGTAAAAAACCTCGCCTCCATTCCCTCCGGTAAAAAAAGCGCGCTTTCATATTATAAAGGCCTACTCTCCACCATCCGCACCTACCACAGCAAAGATGTAAAGATCATTATCGATGATAAAGAAGAAATCCAGGGCCGTTTCTTAATCGGCGCCGTGGCCAACGGCAGCATTTTCGGCGGGGGCATGATCATCGCCCCACATGCCAGACCCGACGACGGCTATTTTGACCTCGTCCTGGTCCGCGATATGAAAAAATTCGAAATCATCCTCAAATCACGACACCTCTACACCGGAAAAATCGACCAACAACCCGGGGTCACCGTTAAACACGCCCGAAACATTAAAGTTTTCCCCGTACCCTATAACCCCGACATACCCTCCGATGTCAATATCGAATACGACGGCGAAGTCGGAAATAGCCTCCCCGCGGAATTCGAAATCCTTGAAAAAAGTTTGAATTTTAGATTTTAATTGCCTCCGGCGGCAAGAAACCCTTTCGAGAAAGGGTTTCTTGACTTCCTAAAGCTTTTGGTTAGTTTAATTCCTCTGCTTTGAACAATTTCCCTTCAACCCCATCATCACTATAAACAATCACCTTTTTAGCATACCCCAACCCCGGATGATCCACATAATGCCCCTTCTCATCAAAATACTCTTCCAATGTTAACCGCTTCTCATTATCCCGGCCATACTTGAGGCGCGTAATACCCGGAAACGCTTCATTCCCTTCATGCAATACCACTTCCGTTAAATCACAATTATCCGTATCAAAATACAACTCCTTAATTTTCGGACACCCCGACAAATCAATCCTAGCCAACATCCCATTGGCGCTCAAGTTAAGCTCCGACAATTCCACCAGGCCCGATAAAACAATGGAATTAAGCCCACAACCATATAAATGAAGTTTCCTGAGACTCGAAAGATTCCTAAAAGACACCTTGCTTAAGTTCCTGTTCCGGCTGACGTCCATTTCCATCAACCCACCCAGGTCTGCTAATTCCAGCGATTTAAAATCACAATCCGATAAATCCAATTTTTCAAGGACCTTAAAAACATTCAAATCCATATCACTCAAATGAATATTATAACTAAGGTCCAGTTCCGTTATTCCCGGGGAGTGCGCCAAATCCAGGGCTTTAATACCACAACCCGATAAGCCCAGCTTTTTAAGCTTTGCAAGATCATTTAAATAAACTTCCACCAGGTTTCGATTAAAATTAAGATTAAGTTCGCTTAATTCCGGCAAGTCCGCCAAGATCAATGATTGAATATCACAATCCGGCAACGCCAGGGATTTCAAGGCAGGCAGCCCGCGCAAATCCACTTCCACCAGGTTTCGACTCCCATTGATGGCTAGCTCTGCCAACCCCGTTAAATCCCATAGTTTTAACGTTTTGATTGGGCAGCCGGTTAATTGAATGTTTTTAAGATACTCAAATCCCTCCAAATCCACTTTAACCAATTCCTCACTGCCAGGCAAAAAAAGCTCCCATAAATAAGGGGGCAATTTCGTTGAGTCCAGTTCCTTGAGGCCGCAACCAGACAAATCCAGTTTTTTAAGGTTAGGGAAACCCGTTAAATCAAATTCCGTCAGATGAATATTTTTGCCCAGGCCCAGTTCCGCTAGTCCCGGCAAATCTTCCAGGCGAAGCGTTATCAAGGCGCAGCCCGATAAATCCAGTTTAGACAGTTTCTTCAGGCCCTTGATTTCCACAACACCCAGGTCTTTATTATCATTAAGTGAAATTTCCAATAACTCCGGCAGTTCCGATAATTTGAGAGTTTGAATACCCGAATCGAAGAGGGCCAGTTTTTCCAGGTTGGGTAGGTCTTTTAAATCCACGTTGGTCAGGCGTTTATTTTTACCCAGGTTAAGAACCGCCAGGGAGGGCGGCAATTTCAGCGATTCCAGGCCTTTCAAATGACAGCCGTATAAGGTCAGCTTTTTAAGGTTAGAATATGCACTTAAATCCACCTTTTGCAAATAACGATTGCCGTGGAGAGAAAGTTCGATTAACGATTCCGGCAGTTTCGACAGTTTCATATCAACGAAACCGCATCTGCCCAGGTTTAGTTTTTCCAGGTTTTCAAATTCGCTTAAATCGACTTTTTCCAGGTATTTATTGTTAGCCAGGGAGAGTTCCGTTATAGAGTCAGGGAGGGTTGATGAACGCAAATCCAGGATGCCGCAATTATCCAGGCAGAGAGTTTCCAGGTTTTTAAATCCATTTAGCGCGACGCTGCGCAAATTCTTATTCCCCGGGAGCCAGAGTTCTGTCAGGGCTGGCAGGTCGGCGAGGTTTAGATCGGTAATATCGCATTTTTTCAATTTAAGAATACCCAGTTTGAGAAAACCTTTGAGAGAAATCTTGTTAAGTTTGAAGTTTTCGATAGAGAGTTGGATTAAGTTACCGTCGGTATCGAAATAAGCGGCGTTCTCGTGAGGAGTTAATCGTTTATTAATGAAATCTTCTTTTTTAACCTTTTCATAGAGTGCAAGCGTATTGATCCCCTTTTCCTGGCAGAAGGATTGAAGGTTGGTGATATCGTTCGTTTTTTTTCCCTCTTGTGGGAAAGAGGAGAGGTTTAATAATGATAACATTAAAAAAAGCAGGACTGAGAGCAGTAGTGTTCTTTTCATGGTTATAGCCTCGAATTAATTATAAGAGAAAGAGTATCCCATTGTCAAATAATTTCCTGTTTTTCCTTTCCACCATTAATAATTAACCATTAACAATTGACAATTAACAATTATCCCCTTTCGATTTATCAACAATTTTGTTGAGGAAACAAATTTGTTGACCCCACAATGAAATGGCATAATTTTACCTGTCAGCAAGTTCTTTGCAAGCTCTTCCATGCTGTTTCCTTCCCGGTTCTACCTGGGGGAAGAGTTCCCCCACTTGGGGGAGAGTTTCCCCTACTTGGGGGAAGAGTTCCCCTACCTGGGGGAAGAGTTCCCCTACCTGGGGGAAGAGTTCCCCCACTTGGGGGAGAGTTTCCCCTACTTGGGGGAAGAGTTCCCCTACTTAGGGGAGGGTTTCCCCCACTTGGGGGAAGAGTTCCCCCACTTAGGGGAGAGTTTCCCCTACTTAGGGGAAAGGTTCCCCGACCTAAAGGAAGGTTCCCCTGATTTAGGGGAAGAGCTCCCTAACATTGGGGAAGACGCCCCTTACTTAGGGGAAGATTTCCCTAACATTGGGGAAGGTTTCCTCGAAAATCATGAAAAAATTCTTGGTGTCCTGGGATACGCCAGGTTAAAACCCAGTCAATCTAACCAATTGTGAGGAATTGGTAATGTTAATTGTTCTTATGGCATTTAGTCGCGAAATGGCGTGCGCGGGTAACCAGACAGGCGAAACATTGCGGTCAAGTATGAAACTGCATGGCAAGAGTGAAAAAGGGGGCCAAACACGTAGATCATGAAATAGAGTCCGTGTTTCTCCGTGTTCGTCTGCGGCAAAATTCAAATTTCACATTAGAACCGATTTGTGGTATAAATAAGGAGGCAAAAAGGAGGACCTATGGCAAATATTAAACGAATCGGGATCCTGACCGGCGGCGGCGACTGCCCGGGACTTAACGCCGTCATCCGCGCAGTAGTGATAACGGCCTACCGGCAATATGGAGTCGAAATCTTCGGTATCAGAGACGGCTTCGGCGGCTTAATCGAGAACAATGTTGAAAAATTGGAATTAAAAGATGTCTCCGGCATACTTCCCAGGGGCGGCACCATCCTGGGCACCTCCAACCGCGATAACCCCTTCCAATACCTGGTAAAAAAAGAAAAAGGCAATTGCGAATACCACGACGCCTCAGCGCAAGTCATTCAAACCGTCAAAGATAATAAACTGGATGTGGTCATTACCGTCGGCGGCGACGGCACCCAATCCATTGCCCATCGTCTTTATGAAGAATACGGCATTCCCGTGGTCGGAATTCCCAAAACCATTGATAACGACATCGACGGTACGGATATAACTTTCGGTTTCGACACCGCCCTGGGTATTGCCACGGCCTCCATCGACAAACTGCATTCCACGGCCGAATCCCACCACCGCGTCATGGTCTGCGAAGTAATGGGCCGTTACGCAGGCTGGATCGCCCTGGAAGCCGGCCTGGCCGGCGGCGGCGACGTCATCCTGATCCCGGAAATCCCCTTCAAAATGGAAAAAATCATGGACAAAATCACGGCCCGGGCAAATCAGGGTAAACGCTTCTCCCTGGTGGTGGTGGCCGAAGGCGCAAAAGAAGAAGGCGGCGACCTGGTAGTGGCCCGCGAAGTTACCGACCCCCACGACCCTATCCGGCTGGGCGGTATCTCCCAATACGTGGGCAACAAAATCGAAGACCTCACCGGCATTGAAACCCGTTTCACTATCCTGGGCCATGTGCAGCGCGGCGGCAGCCCTTCTGCTTTCGATCGAATACTGGCCACCCGTTTCGGCTACCATGCAATGGAAGCGGTCATGCAAGAAAAATTCGGCTGCCTCGTGGGCCTGCGAGGAAAAGAAATAAAAACCACCCCTATCAAAGAAGCAATCGCTGTCCCCCGTCGCGTGAAACCGGATTCCGACCTGGTCAATACCGCCAAAGCGGTCGGAACCAGTTTTGGAATTTAAATCCAGCCCTGTTCTTTTGCAAAAGCAATGACTTCTTCAAACAGGGGAATTTTATCTCTATATAAATGCTCGATGATTTGGGTTGCACGCTGGAAATCTTCCGGGTAATCCACGGTGAGCCGCAATTGGGGAAAAAAACATTCCTTGGGCGCATCAATATACTGGGCATTGAAACGCCCGCTTTGCTTTATATACAATGTCACATGCTCCAGGTCCGACTCCGAAGTTGCCTCTTTATAACATTTTCCCAACGTCCCAATGGTAAAAGCCTCCACCGCGGACCCCAGGGGCATGCCTTTCTCCCCTGTATAATCGCAGCGAGTCTTCTTCAAATGGTCCAATAACCGCTGCGGATGACGATAATCCAGGATAGGATTATCCCCCGTAGCCCTGAAATAATAACTGTCTTTATATTGCAACGCAGCCTGGTAAAGCCTATCCAATACATTCTCTTCCGAGCCCCTGAAACAATCCAGGGAATGTTCCTGGCTAAACTCTACCAGCGGGTCATCCGCCGAGTTGGTTGGAATCACCAACACCACCCGGTCCACCACCGGCGATAGTTTTAGGGTTTCCACCGTATAATGCAGCATTGGTTTGCCCAAAATGGGCAGCAGCGCTTTTCCAGGCAATCGGGTTGATCCCATGCGGGCTTGAAGTAATACTGTTGCCATCAGGTTGTTCTCCTTATTAAGAGTTAAGCTTACCACAGTTAATTAATTTTTTCACCTTTTATCTTAATTAACTGTTTTTCCTATTGCAATTTTTTCCATATATACTATAATCTTATGGAATAAATTAATAAGCGAGGTCGACCAATGAGTGAATACAAAGTTGTCAGCAATTACCTGGTTTTCGAAGAACTAAACTCGGATTCTATCGGCGTCAATTTTAGAGCCGGTGAAATCCAAAACAGGAAAGCTTCAAAACATCAATTACTAACCGAAGTTTATCCCTTTATCGCCGGGAACCCGGATATTTGGAAACGGGTCAACATCCTGCTGGATGGCATCAGGAAGTCCAACATTCCCAACCTCTATTCACCCGAAAAGATCATCAAAGAAGAAGGCAGCGCCAAAGCCCTGTTGATTTACCCACTGATAAAAGGGAGAACCTTTGAAAAAGTCCTTGAAGATTCGATGGCAAAAGACCTGCCCATTAACTTTGACCTGGCTTTTTCCATCGCCATCGCTATCGCGGATTTGATCGATACCGGCTCTTCCATCGTGGTGAGCGGACAAAAGTCGTTCCATGGATTCCTGACGCCGGATAACATTCTTATCGACTACGACGGCAAAATCTACCTGAAAAATTACGGCATTTTCCCCTACCTGAACAAAACAGATGAACTTTTTAACGGCATGGTCGGCAAATACGGCGCCTGGGTAGCCCCGGAATTCCTGAGAAAAGAAAAATTACTGCCCCAATCGGATATCTACCACCTGGGCTATATCATTTACCGGATATTAACCGGCGAATATTTCTCATATTCCAATGGTGAAAATTTCGATGTTAAGTTTTCCAATATCCGTTTCAATCAGCAACTCCCTTCCTCTGACATCGATTTTATTACAAACCTCATCAACTTTTTCAAAAGAACCTTAAATCCCGACCCCACCAAACGATTCATCAATATGAAGGAATTTAAGGACTATATCGCCCAATACTTCCATATCGAAGAACTGTCATCCGTAACGTTCAACCTGGCTTACTTTATGAATTCCCTCTACCTGGAAACCATGGAAGAAGAAAACAACCGTTTTAAAAAAGAACTGGCCTATTCCCTACCGGAACCTAAAAAAGATTCCGCCGCCGACTCTCACCTGGCGGAAAGTATACTGGCCGGCCTGGAAGAACAAAAAAGTTCTAAACTTAAAATCATCATTCCCCTCCTCGCGGTGATTGTAATCGTGGCCCTGGTAGCGGTGTTTTTTATCAATCAAACCCAAAAAGCCGCGAAAGAAAAAGAACAGCAAATTCAAACCATAAAAGAAATGGAAGACCGCCTGGCGGTATTCCAAAAACAACAGGAAGACGCCCAGAAACAATACCAGGATCAATTAAAAACCCTGGAAACCAAAAAGGCCACTACCGAAGAGGAACAAAAAACCAAAGAAGAAGAAATCAAAAAACTAAAAGAATGGCGGCAACAACAGGAACAAAAAGAACTGGAACGAATTAAGGCCGAACAGGATGCCCTGAGAAGACAACAAGAACTGGCGGATCAAAAGAAAAAAGAAGAGGATGACGCTGAGCTAAAGAAAAAACAAGACGAGGAAAAAAAGAAAACCGAAGACGAAGCCAGACGGCTAGAGGAAGAAAGAAATAAAGTAACCGAAGGCCAGGTCGTATCGCTGTCCGATATCGATGAACAACCGGTTAAGATAAAAGGTGCGGAACCTGTATTCCCGCCCTTTGTTAGGAATAAATATGCCGGTAATAAAGGAATCAATATCCTGTCCAATATTCAAATCGACGAGACCGGGGCAGTCATCAATGTGAGAATATTGGGTACTCCCCCCGAGGACCTCGCAAATATCATTACCAAGACCTTGAAAAAATGGCAATATAAACCGGCTACAAAGAAAAATATCAAAGTCAAAGTCTGGATGCCGGTTTCCTTTAAGATTGCTTTTTAATAGTCCGCGTGCGACATGGTAAGGAGCAGGCACGCCTGTTCCTTACCAACTACAATTTTCATTATCCGATAAAACTCTCCATTTGAACTCTTCCTCTCGTTAAAAAAAAAATTTTTTTCTTGAAATGACTGCCCTTTTGGTGATACAATAACATGTAAACGAGCAAGCTCTGAAAAAAATAAAAATGAGGTACTATATATAATACACACACCACAAGGAGGTCATTTATGGAACCTATAAAATCGTTAAAAGAGTTAGAAACATTAGTAAAAGCAAAAGAAACCCCCACCATGTCGGTGGCCTATGGCCAGGA
>JAUPLE010000300.1 GCA_030837085.1 Acidobacteriota bacterium
AGCAGGTAGACTTAACGGTCCAGGGACGTCATGATACGTGTATTGCGTTGCGGGTCCCGGTGGTGGTAGAATGCGCCGCTGCCATTGTGCTGGCGGATTTAATGATGCAGAATAAATAACCTTAAACAAAAGTTTTGCGGAGCTTTTTCAAAAGCGACCTTTTTTTAAGGGGACGCTTTTTACTAATACCTCAAAAAAGTGTGCAAAATAAACAAGGATTTGAGACACTGTCTCCATAGAAGGAAAACCCGGGGCCGTGCAAGGAGGGTTGGGGCGCCGCCCCATTTGAAAAAAGCGCCCCCTTTAACCCCCGCAAAAACTTTTGTTTAGTTAGTTCGTTTTCCTATTTTTCCGTCCGTTCGATAATGTTGATATAATTATAAGGAATCTCAATACCTTCCCGGTCAAAGGCGTTTTTAATGCGGATATGCAATTCGCGTTCCACCGCCCATTGCTCACCGGGTATTGTTTTGGCTAACACCCGAAACTCCACGGCAGACTCATCAAAAGACATAATCCCCTGCGGTATAGGTTCTTCGATTAAAATGTCTTTCCATGCTGAGTCTACTGCCATTTCGCGGCTAACTTCCTTTAATACCGCCAGGACCTTTTCAGGTTGTTGCTTGTAAGATACCTTCACTTTCACTACCGCCCGCGACCACTGGTAAGTCTTGTTGGCGACGTTGGCAATAGCGCCGTTGGGAATGATATTCAGCGTACCGTCCAGGGAACGGAACTTGATAGTGCGGAGAGAGATTTTTTCAACGGTCCCGGTTTTCCCGTTAATTTCCACAAAGTCGCCCAAAGCGAATTGCTCTTCCATTAGCAGGAAAAACCCTGTAACCACATCCTTGACCAGGGATTGGGCGCCGAAACCGACAGCCAGTGACACACCGCCGGCTGCTACCAGGAAGGGGGCATAATCGATCTCCAATTCACGCAGCACCCACAGAACCGCCGCCACCCAGATTAAAATTTTTATAAGAGAAAGAATGATGGACCACAATGTATGATATCTTTGCTTGCGGTGCGCTTCCAATTTACTGCTCTTTTCAACCCTGTTTTTGACATTTTTGCCAAGCCAGCCGGTTATTTTGATTAAAAGAAAAACCACCAACAGCGCCAGGCCAATTACCCAGATGCTTTTGACAGTTTTATCAACCAGTTCCTGGCGCCGCTGCTTTTCTAATAACGCGTTCTCTTTTTCAATATTGGTAATTTTTTGTTTAAAGGTTTCAATATTATTTTCGGTCAGGTAAACGAAAGTCTTGATGGCGTTCAAGCGGGGAATTTCCAGCCCATTGAGCCGCGCCTCTCGTACTTCTACAAAAGCCTGTTGAATAAGTTTTTCGATGCTGTCGCCGGTAGCATCGGCTTTATTCTTTAATTCAACAATTTCAGACTTTTTTTCTTCGATCTTCGCGACGGCTTTTGCTTCTTTTTTCTTTAATTCAGCTAGATTGGCCTCTTCTACACCGAGTTTAGCAGTATTTTCGTTTTTTTCCTCTTCCAATTGCCTAATCCTGACAGCGATGGGCACAGTCTGCTTACCGTCCCCGGGAAGGGTTTTAACTTCCTTTGTGAGTTCCTTGTTCCTGGCGGTTAATTGCAACCGTTCGATCCGTTTTTCCAAACGGTCGATCTGGAGCGCCACAAAATTGATTTTCTCCTGGACCTCGAGAATGCTATTTTCTTCTTTCCCCGTATATAGTTTCACCCTGGCATACAAACGGTCCCTTAATTCCGGGCGTTCTTTTGCAAGCTTTAAAAAATACGGGAAGAGTTTATCTTCCAATTGGTTGTACACTGCGATCAAGAGATTGAATTTTCGTTTATTGAAATCCAGTTGTTCCACCAGTTGGTTGGTCTTTTCCAGTTCTTTGAAGTCCGGGAATTTTTCCGGGGCGAACAATTCCAGGGTGGTGGCTTGTGTTTTAAGTTCCTGGAATTTTAATTCCATTTCCCTTAATTCGGAAGATTCCCAACCCTGGAACTCCACCGCGGGCAATAACAACGATAAAATGGCTAATAGAAGTACAAACAATACGGTTCCTTGTATTTTTCTCATAGTATGTATCCTTTTGGTATTTATTTCTTTATGGGACATGGAATTATATTATTTTTTTTTCTAAAAGACAACCCCAAAAAATCAAGCTAAGCGAGTATTGAAGAAATTTATCCTTATTAACTACTTACTAACTTTTTGGCGATTGAAGCGACATGACGCCCCTGGAAACGGGCGGCCGCCAATTCGTTTTCACTGGGCATTCGTTCACCTTTTCCGCCGGCAATGGTAGAAGCGCCGTAAGGGGAACCACCGGTGATTTCATCGATGCGCGTCTGGCCCTGGAAGGCATAAGGCAGCCCAACAATCACCATACCGTGATGGAGTAAAGTAGTGTGGAAACTGAGGATCGTGGATTCCTGGCCGCCGTGCTGGGTAGCAGTGCTGACAAATACACTTCCGACTTTCCCTACCAACGCCCCTTCGGCCCACAACATACCCGTTGCATCCAGGAACTGGCGCATTTGCCCGGTCATATTGCCGAACCGGGTGGGGGTTCCGAATATAATGGCGTCCGCCTCTTTTAATTCCTCCACTTTGCAAATGGGGATATGCTGCATCATCTTCTGCGGCTCCAACGCCCCCATCATCCCCAGTATCTCATTTGAAAGGGTTTCAGGAACTCTTCTTAACACAGCTTCCGCGCCAGCCACTTCTTTGACACCCTCGGCAACCGCCGCCGCCATACGGTGGATATGTCCATACATTGAATAATATACGATGTAAACTTTCATTTTGTCCTCCATTCTTGAATCTTCTTTTTTTCATAAAACGGCTATTATGATATGGTAAATAAATTTTTTTTTCAAGCAAAAAATGTTATAATCGAAGTCCAAATAACCGTAAGAAGGAGTAAGCAATGTCAATGGAAGCCATTAACCCGACCACCGGGGAAACCATAAAAACCTACCCCACCATGTCAGGAGAAGAAGCTGAACACGTCATTCAATCCTGTCATAATGCATTTCACAACTGGCGCAATATTTCTTTTAGAGACCGTTCCGGGCTGCTGAAGAACGCGGCGCAAATCCTGCGAGATAATATAAACGAATACGCCAAACTGATGGCCCTGGAAATGGGTAAACCTGTCAACGAGGGCCGGGCCGAAATCAATAAATGCGCCGGGGCTTGCGATTTCTATGCGGAAAACGCGGAACATTTACTGCAACCGGAATTGGTTCCAACAGACGCCTCCAGGAGTTTCGTTTCGTTCCAACCACTAGGCGTGATACTGGCAGTAATGCCCTGGAATTTTCCTTTCTGGCAGGTATTCCGTTTCGCCGCGCCGGCCCTGATGGCGGGAAATACTTGTCTGCTGAAACATGCTTCCAATGTCCCGGGCTGCGCCCTGGCAATCGCAGAGGTGTTTAAGAAAGCGGGATTCCCGGGCAATGTGTTTAGCTTATTAATGATTGGGAGTTCCCAGGTATCGGTGGTGATTGAAAATCCGTTGGTTATGGCGGTGACATTAACGGGCAGTACCCCGGCGGGTAAGGCGGTGGCCGCCAAAGCCGGGCAGATGCTGAAAAAAACCGTATTGGAACTGGGGGGCAGCGATCCTTATATTGTCCTGGAAGACGCCGACCTGGATGAAACTGTAAACACGTGTGTGTTTAGTCGTTTATTGAACGGCGGTCAGAGTTGCATCGCCGCTAAACGATTCATTGTGGTGGAGAAGGTGAGAAAAAAATTCGAAGAACTTTTCGTGGAAAAGATGAAAGCATATAATATGGGCGATCCATTGGACGAGACTGTAAAAATCGGCCCACAGGCCCTGCATGATCTTCGAGACGATTTACTCCGCCAGTTGAAAGAATGCATTTCCCAAGGTGCGATGTGTTTGTTGG
>JAUPLE010000301.1 GCA_030837085.1 Acidobacteriota bacterium
AATTTATTATTATTCCGCCGGTTATCCGTTCCTGGTCAGTAAGCTGTGTAAAGTCATCGATGAAGAGATATTGCCCCGGAAACAAGAAAAAAAATGGGACCTCACGGATATCGATCATGCGGTTCAACTGACGTTAAAAGAAGACAATACCAATTTCAGCAGTCTTATCAAAAACCTGGAAAACAACCCTGAGCTCTATGACCTTGTATTCAAGGTCATAATGAATGAAATGGAGTTTTCTTTCAACCTGCACAACCCGGTGATTAACGATGGAGTTATTTATGGGGCGCTTAAAGAGGAAAATGGCAAGGCCAGGGTGCACAACCGGTTATATGAGCAGCTTATTTATAATTACATGACCTCTAAATTGGAGACCTCGGGTTCCGTTAAGTTTAACGAATACGCTTTCAGCGGCAGTTACATCGCTGAAAACGGAAGCCTGGATATTGAAAAAGTGATCCGTAAATTCCAGGAATTCATGAAAGAGCAGTACAGCAATAAAGACAATTCTTTTATCGAGCGAAACGGCAGGCTTTTGTTCCTGGCTTTTCTCAAACCCATAATTAATGGCAGGGGGTTTGATTTTAAAGAGGTCCAGATTTCTGAAGAGAGGCGAATCGATGTTGTGATTACATTTGGTCCCAGGAAGTACATCATCGAGTTAAAATTGTGGCATGGCGAACAATATCATCAGAAAGGAATCGAGCAGTTGTGCGATTACCTGGAAAAGCAGGGAGAGCGCAAAGGCTATCTTTTGATTTATGATTTGAGAAAGGAAAGTAGACTTTGCGGAACTGCGCAGTTTATCGAAAGAAAGGGTAAAGAGATATTTGCCGCCTGGGTGTAAATACGATACCTTCATGCGGCTTGAAAACTTCCCGCTTTTATGTTACCATAAACCTTTGAAAGCTCAAACCGCGATCAAAAGGAAATCAAATGACCGAATCATATGAATCGCAACATGGAGACGTAAGTAATCTCGAACTAACCAGGTATACACCGGAATCCAGGATTCGCCATCCCATTTCCCTGCTTAAGGAAATGTGGCATGACTTAAAAGCCTCCAGGGAACTGGCCTGGCGATTGTTCATCCGGGATATTTCCGCCCAATACCGCCAGACCGCGCTGGGATATTTCTGGGCCATCTTCCCCCCACTGGTCAGCAGCATGGTTTTTATCTTGCTCAGGTCCTCCACCATGATCGACGCCCGCCAAATCGGTGTCGGTATTCCTTACCCTGCTTATGTAATGATGGGCGCCACCTTTTACTATTTGTTCGTGGACGCCCTGAACGCACCCTTAAAAGTTATCACGGAGTCGAAAATGATACTGACAAAAATCAACCTGCCCAGGGAAGCATTGATTCTTTCCGCCATGGGTGACGCACTGTTCAGTTTCACCATTAAATGTATCCTGCTGGTAGGGATAATGATTTATTACGGCGTGTCTGTTTATTGGACCGTGATCTTCCTGCCCATTCCCCTGATAGGGTTACTGCTGATGGGCACCATGGTGGGAGTATTGTTGATCCCGCTGGGCTTATTATATAAAGATGTCCAATCCGCTCTTATGATTGCCACCTCGGGCCTCATATTTCTTACCCCCGTGGCCTACCTGCCCTCTACCCAGGGAACCCTGGGACACATCATGAGGATAAATCCCATCACGCCGCTGCTAATGGGGGCCAAAGACCTGGTCATCCGCGGCATCCCGGAGGACTTACCGACCTTCTTCCTCGTGTTCGGCCTGACCCTGGGATTCTTATTCATCGGTTGGATCATCTACCGCCTGGCCCTGCCGATTATTATCGAACGTATCGGAGCATAAAAATGAATGAACCGCTTGTGAAAGTTGAACACCTGGGAAAGAAATTCTGCCGGCGCCTGAAACGGTCGCTCTGGTACGGCGTCAGGGATATCGGCTCGGAATTGATCGGCAGCAGGAAAAGCCGCTCCAAATTACGCAAAGACGAATTCTGGGCGCTCAAAGACGTCAATTTCGAAATATACAAAGGTGAATTAGTGGGCTTAATCGGCGCCAACGGCGCCGGCAAAACAACCCTGCTCAAACTCCTCTCCGGCCTCATCAAACCCGATGAAGGCGAAATCGCTATCCGGGGGAAAATCCAGGCCCTCATTGCCCTGGGCGCCGGTTTTAATCCCATTCTCACCGGCCGCGAAAATATCTATATCAACGGCGCTGTCCTGGGTTTCTCAAAAAGAGAAATGGATAAACTACTGCAAGAAATCATGGATTTCTCTGAAATGGCTGAGTTTATCGATATGCCGGTTCAGAGCTACAGCTCCGGTATGCACGTCAGACTGGGCTTCGCCGTGGCCGTCAATTTAAAACCCGATATCCTGATCGTGGATGAAGTGCTGGCCGTGGGCGACGCCTCGTTCCGGCGTAAAGCCCGCAACAAAATGATGGAACTCCTCCATTCAGGCATATCCGTACTTTTTGTTTCCCATAACATGGCCCTGGTCTCTTCCCTCACTTCCCGCTGCATTTACCTGGACAAAGGACAGGTGAAAGCCGTGGGACCATCGGATGAAATCACCTCCATCTACCTCAGCGATTCCATTAAAAAAGCAAAAGCCAACCAAAAAGAAACCCACGGCCAGCTCATGCATTCCGCCTATATGACCATGCCGGATCTTTTTATTTTACATGATCTCCGCCTTTCCAACCAACAGGGAGTGCAAACAGAAGAATTTTCTACCTTTGACGATATTAAAATTACCTTTGTCATGGAGTTTGTCAAAGAACTGGAAAATGTACTGCTGGCCATTAATATCCGCGATCAAGTGGATGATGTGGTTATCAGTTCCAGTAAGCTGCGGCTGGATTCCAAACCCAACAAGGGGCTCGTAACCGTTGAATGCAATATGGAGAAAAACCGGTTCCGAGAAGGAAATTACAATATCGGGTTTTATGTGCTGGATTTCGACGGCGGCGGGTTGTATAAAACCCATGCCGCGGTGACCTTCACCATTATAGCCGATATGTCCATCATTAAACACAATGATCCCACCAAAGGGTTCGTGGTAATGGACTCCTCCTGGAAGGTTTTCGATGATGCCCATACCTGATATGCCTATCGTTCTTCATGTGGGTTTTTCCAAGACCGGCACCACCACCTTGCAACAGCATTTGTTCAGTCGCCACTCCCAGGTGCATTACCTGGGCAAACCTTACGCCGACGATGCCCTTAAAACCCTGGTGCACCGGTTGATTATGCAGGAGAGTTTGGTCTACGATCCTACCCCGCTTAAAAATTACCTGGACAAGGAAATTCAAAAAAATATCAACCCGGTAAAAAAAGTCATCCTGCTCTCCGAGGAAATGTTACTTTCTTACTCCAAAGCGCGGGACAAGGGCCTGGTGGCCCAGAGGCTTAAAGAAGCGTTTCCTTCGGCAAAAGTTCTATTGACCATCCGGGATCAGTTCGAACTTTTGAAGGCCGCTTACCTCAGCCGGGGCCGGCAATTGAGTTATGTACCCCCCAAATATTCCGGCCTGCACGTCACCTTCCGGGAGTGGCTCGCCCTGGCCTTTGAAAATATCGAACGAAGCTACCTGGGCCATGCCGATTATTTTAAAACCATCGATTATTATGCCCGGTTGTTCGGGAAGAACAGGGTATGTGTGCTCCTGCTGGAAGAATTGATCCATACCCCGGCGGAATACGCCGAGAAATTATCGAATTTTTTAGGAATCGCTGCAGATGAAACCAGGGAATTGCTGGCGGAGAAACATGCAAACCGCGGGATCAGCCGCTTCCAACTGGAGTTCGAAGCATTAAGGTCGCGCTGGTATCCATTCAGCCGCAGCTATTTGATTTCAAAATTGTTAAAAATATATCTCAATTTAACGAAAAATGCACGGAGGAAACAAGACGCAGAAGTCAAAATACCCCAGGAGTGGGTAGATCGAATCGGGGAGCTTTACAGGACGGGAAACCGCTTGTTGATTGATGAATACGGCCTGCCGCTGGAGAAATACAACTACCCCATTAAGTAAAAAATAAAAAAAATTTGCATATTCAGTTTAACTTGTGGTACAATTACAAAATAGGAGGAAATACCATGAATAAATATGTAGCAGCAAAGATTGTAATGAGTTTAATTTTAATTGCAATCGCCGGTTTCCATCTCGGTTTAACGGGACAGGCTGTCCAGGGCAGCGAAAACAAACAGTATGTCCAGGTAAATCTGAAGAATGGCGAAATGGCGGTTTTCGAGTACAAGTCGTTTATGCAGATGAATTATGCGTTTCAAGCGGACAAAACCGCGGACGACGCAAAGACCGGTAATACCAAAACGTTCGGTGAAAACAGGGTTCTTTTGATCGAAAAAGATACCTGCCGTGAGTACAGCATCAGCCTGGATAATCTCCAGGAGATCGAGCTTATCGGCATTACCGAAAACATATGTTCAAAAAAGAAAGACCGGTTGTTCAAAGTTTACCTGCTGGACCTTGATAAATACGAGGGTTTTTTCCAGCCGGCGGAGTTCAACCTGGATAAACCACTGGCGGAACAGGGTTTGAAAGGAGAAGTGCTCAATACGACGAATACAAGGACCTTGAATTATGATGATATCGAGAAAATTACCTTTTTTGCCAGGTAGTCGGGATAAGGAGAATATAAAATGATGAGCATGAATTTATTTAAACAAATTAAAAAGAGAGGGGGATCGTTACACTATTTCGCAGTTGTTTTGATAATATGGGGAGTAATGTTTGGCGCTGTTTCCCTGCGGGGGCAGGAGTATGCCAACTCCTGGAACAATGGGAATTTAGCAATCGAAGTGGATATCCGGGACGTGACCTGGGCCGGTTCCCGTTTTATTGGCGTGGGGCTCCAGGGGGTATGTTATGTCAGTTCCACCGGGGTCAACTGGGTCAAAAGGAGCACCCCGCTGTCCACCAGCGATCACCTGTTCGGCGTCTGTTATGATGGCTCAAGCACGGTAGTCGCCGTGGGCAGGGACCAGGTCATTTTATACAGCGAAGACGTGGGGGAGACCTGGAAAATTGCCAAAGCAAGGAACAGCGAGAATGTTGATGATATGTATAAAGTCGCTTATGGCAACGGGATATTCGTGGCCCAGGATGAAGGGGGCGGCATCTGGACCAGCGCCGATGGAAAAACCGGGTGGACAAAATATATGCTCGGAGGTTCAGCCAGGTGTATCGCTTTCGGCAACGGCTATTTTATGATAGGCTGCGCCGGTACAGGCGCCATATATAGAAGCGCCACCGGGGAACAAGGTAGCTGGTCGGTTGTCGGCCATTTGGGTGAAGCCGTGCGGGGCATCGCTTACGGGAACAACAAATGGCTGGCGGTTGGTAGGAATATTGCCACTGCTAGCGCCACCGGCACCAATTGGGTCACACGTATCAAGCTGGTAGAAGATTACAATATTATCGATCAATTGTACTGCTGCGCCACAGCCCCGGACACATTTATTGCCGCCGGCGAACACGGGTTTATGCTGAACAGCGCCGACGGCATTACCTGGAGAGAAGGCAATTCTCACACCAAGCGTTTTATATTTGCCATGAATTACGGCAGCGGCGCGGATGTTTTGGCT
>JAUPLE010000302.1 GCA_030837085.1 Acidobacteriota bacterium
ATCAATGAAAAAAAGGTATAGGGCAGCGTCAACACATTCAATACGGCCAGTAAAAAAAGGCTCAATTCCACATGATTCGTGTATAACATAATAACTGAAGTTAATAATCCCCCGGAAAAATATAATAAGCCAATTTCTGCCATAGGGATATTGAATATTTTACCTGCAGGTGAAGTTAGAACTCGAAGGCAATTGGACCTTTTCCCGCTGGGACATAGATTCTGCAGTATGCGATCATCGGCGATGCTACTCAAAGTCAATATTACGCACAGGAAGAATCCCACCAGTTTAATAATCAAGAGGACCGGCAGTGTGCCAGGATTTTCCACTTGAGATAAGCCAAAGACAAATGCCAGTATTGCCGATAGAGTCAAGCCGGGAACTACTATTATAGCCCGGAGCTTTGAAAAAATTTCCCTTCTACGATGAATCCGGTAATCTAATTCCCCGGTATTCGATCCGGGACGAACTCTAAGAAGAATACCGCTCCAAACCTGGGAGAAAGCTTCCATTGTGAGAATTTGCCGCCCCCTGGTGGGGTCCCAGAATCGGACCTTGCCATCCTTTATTTCTTCAAGTATTACCAGTTCATTATTCTTGAAATGAGCTATCCCCGGGCAATCGGCTTCCGAAAGATCGACAGTCGTGCATTTTATCGCCTCTGTGTGCACTCCCCACTCCGGGAGAGACTCGACGATCGATATAAGACCTGGAAAATCGGGATGACTTTTCAGGGTTTCCTTGATCCTGGTAATTGTTGCCGGAATCTTGAGTAATCGGAATAAACCGGCGACAACGGCAGGTAAATAATCAGAAGTATCTTTTTTTTTAAACGTTTTCCCAGGGTATACGTTCATGGCTCGGTTCTTTGTGTTTCCATCTTCCTGTCCTTGCCTATGTTTTCTCCTTCCGGATACGACACATATCATATCTGCCGATAGCGGTATTGTAATTGGAAATAGGGGGACACAGGCATTCATATGTACAACTCTTACATGGTGATACGTTTCGACGGATATTTCGCCAGCTTTTCCCTTGACTTAATTCTTTCATCATAATCTCGTAAATGGAATCCTTGCCCAGGATACCGAGATATGGCGCATTTACATCTGCATAAACGGCCCTGTTTGGAAGAACGGTTAATTTGCCGAAATGAAAAGCATTTACGAATGATCTTGAATAAATATCCTTTAACGAAGGGCGGGCCTCTTCTATTTCATCCTTGCCTATATAGATATTTTCTTCGAAAAAAGCCCGATTGGAACCCGTATAAAGTGCTTTAACCTCGAAAGTCCGCAAGCTGTAACCGTCGATTATCCTGTCTGCCTGAGCGAAGTCTCGCTCATTTCGGATGATAAAAGTCATGTTAGATTCGATACCTGATGTAAAAACCGTCTCGAAGGCGAGATTTAGCTTTACTTCATCCAGGGGCCAATTTATCAACATCATCAGTTCGCCTTCGGCTTCCTTTAACATTTTTAATTGTTCTTTATCGGGTTTCACATTTAAATAGTGGATGTAGAAAATCTTTCGATTGCTGAGATCTTTTATTATCTCAATCGCTTGCTCCATCATGGAATATTCGAATATGCTGCCGCCTAAAATATGGTAATCGAGGTAAGGGGCGCTCCTGGTTTCTTCCGTCAGGATTTTTAAATAATCGATCACTAATTCGCGCTGTCCCCGACGCCAGGAGGTGCAACAAGGGAACTGCCGGTAGGCGCCGGCACATATATTGCAGTTGTGGCGGCACCGGTCATTTACATAAATTCGCAGATCGGTAAGGTAATCCATAATATCTTCGCCCACAGAGCGGTTTTTATCCATTTTTAGGTATTTTACATCCTTATTCACTTTTGGGAACGGTGGCAATTGAACAGGTTTGGAATGTGATGCCCCTGTATCCAGTAAATCCCCCATGAAGTTTTCTTTGATATTAGAGACAAACTCTCGAATAACCGGGTTATTCAATTCTGTCTCCCATAATGGGACAACACGGAGATTTGCGGGTAAACGAAGTGTTTTTACCAATCCCAGGATTCCAGGTTCATCGTTGTATTCCAGGATTTTCCCGGTATACGGATTATAAAAAAGAACTGCGTTTTTCTTTATTGAAATATGAACATAGCTGTCGATATAAAACCAATATTTTTTCCTCATTATTCTACAATCACTTTTGTCAGGATTTCTTTAAAGAGTTTCGGTTCCTGTTCCAGGAAACTCATATATGACGAAAGATACTGGGAATAGGCGCGGTGGCTGATGAACCCGTTACATCCCGGTTCGTCTTTTTCGATATCGAGGTTGAAGATGCATTGGGTACACATATCGATGTTGTAACAGCGGTTGCATTTTTTTCGTAATTTATCAAACCAGGCATTGTACTTTTGGGCGATGGATTCGAAATCGATATGGACTGCTTGCGCATCAACGGAGCCCAGGTCATACATCTGGCCGATTCTTTCGCACGGTAGTACCTTGACGATCACAGTGACGAAGATTTTCTACGAAAACGGGGAACACGTACCTTTGGGGAAAAGAACGGCTTCATCCGTGGAATGCAGGAGTTCATTGTAGGTATCAAAGTAAAAATCGGTTTTCTTTGCCAGGAACGTGGAGAGCCCCTCTATATTCGGTAGCTTGATAAACATCTCCTCCTGGATCATCGAATAATCTTCGCTGTTATGAAGACTTTCCTCCAG
>JAUPLE010000303.1 GCA_030837085.1 Acidobacteriota bacterium
AGTCTTTTTAAATTTATCCTTCGTCCTGTTTCCGAAATCCATCTCTATTCGGGACTCGAATTCGAGCTTGAGCCCACCGGGAGTATCAATACCGTGTATGTTTTTTCAGCCATCGCGTTTTTAGTCCTGTTGATCGCCTGCATCAATTTCATGAATCTATCGACCGCCAGGTCGGCCCTTCGCGCCAAAGAAGTGGGGCTTAGGAAAACCGTCGGGGCCAATAAACGTTCATTGGTAGCGCAGTTTATCGGTGAATCCGTATTGTTGTCGTTTATTGCCGGGATAATCGCCCTTCTGATAGTACAGTTACTATTGCCGGTCTACAATGCCGTTACGTTAAAAGAAATGTCCAATACCTATTTAACCGACCCTGCATCGATTCTTTTATTTATTGCGGTGATATTTTTGGTCGGGTTTGTCGCCGGGAGTTACCCGGCCTTTTATCTCACCTCGTTTCAACCGGTCAAAGTCCTGAAAGGAAAATTTACCACGGGTAATGAAAGCCGGTCTCAATTTTTACGCAAAGGCCTGGTATTGGTGCAATTTACCATCTCTATTGCCTTAATTATATGTACCACTGTGGTAATGAACCAGTTGCATTATATTAAAAATAAGAACCTTGGCTTTAAAAAAGAGCAGGTAGTGGTCATCCCGGCAAAAGATGAGTCATTGGGCAGCCGGGGCGACGCTGTCAAGGCAGAGTTATTAAAGAACCCGGCTGTTTTAAGAGCGGCTGTCACGGAACGAATTCCCGGCAGCAGATCCACTTCGGACCGGGTATTCCTTAGAGAAGGCATGGATAAAAGCCAGTCACAGGTTGTTCGCTATTTTAGCATAGATACCGATTTTTTCCCGGTGCTGGAAATCCAATTGGCGGCAGGGAGGAACTTTTCAAAAGATTTTACCACGGATAAAGATGGATTAATACTCAATGAAGCGGCGGTGAAAAAATTCGGCTGGCAGTCCCCGGGGGAGGCGATAGGGCAGGGCATTCTAATACCTGAAACCACCACGACTTATAATAAATTTAAAGTTGTTGGTGTGGTAAAGGATTTTCATTACAAATCTCTTCATCAACGGATCGAGCCCCTGATTTTATTTTTGGATCCTGCTAATGTGGCTTTCGTAATGGTAAAAATAAAAACCGGGGATATTCCCGCGACCCTTGAGTTTCTTGAAAATAAATTCAAGGCTTTTTCACCTGCCTTCACTTATGAGTATTATTTTCTTGATGAAAGTTTCGATAATTTGTACCGTTCAGAGGAGAGGGTGCAGACCATATTTAAATTCTTTACGATCCTGGCCATATTGATTTCTTGTCTGGGGTTATTCGGCCTGGTTTCTTTTACCGCTGAGCGGCGGAGAAAGGAAGTGGGGATCCGTAAAGTGTTGGGGGCCACTGTTGCGAATATTGTCTTGCATCTGTCGCGGGAATTTGTCGTCCTGACATTAATAGCCAATCTAATCGCCTGGCCGGCGGCTTATATTGCCATGAGCAGGTGGCTGCAAGGTTTTGCTTATCGCACCGGCATCGGCATCGGCACGTTTATTTTGTCCGGGTTAATTGCGTTGGCGATTACCTTGCTGACCGTCGGTTACCAGTCCGTTAAGACTGCTTTGGCCAACCCGGTTAATTCTTTGAAATATGAATAATAGGATAGGGGCCACAGGTACGTGACGAACACACGCGTCGCGAGGGACACGGACTAAGGAGGTACTTTTGGCACGTCCCGAATGCCGATCATTACATATTTTCACCGGGCGAAAATGGAAGGATAAAGCAGGGGCGTTATCGCTAAAAAAGAAGCGAGATCACTGCCTTATGACCTGGCAGCGCCTTAGCAAGAGAATTTTTTTGAGCGTCCCCTACACCTCCTTTTTGGATTTCTGGATTTTTGTCAGTTTGCTGATGGGATTTTGAAGTTGTGTGCGTCTTTTTTGTTCCAGTATCATTTTCCGTTTTTTTGCCTCTGCTGCACATGGGGAGCTGCGGAAATGATCAACAATGATACTGTAGGCAGCAATGGCCGTTTCATAGTGCTGATTATTCTCACATCTCCTGGCTTTTCGATAGAGTTTATCATAATCCTTTATATTGCATTGAAACAAGGATGAAATCATTATGAACACAATCAATGAGATAAGACATCGTTTTTTCATGCTACACCTCTGATTAAGATTTTACAGTATTTTTAGGATAATTGAGTTTTTGCAAGGTTTGTTGAACTCGCTTGCTTTTGGTCAAGATAGTGTCGACAGTTTCGGTATCAAAATCTCCCTCCCCAATGGATTCAATGTCCTCCATGAGGTCCAGAATTTCGATTGTGGCGTCAATATCAGCACCAGCAACTTCTTCCAGTTTGGTGGATATGCTTACAGCTTGTCCATTTTGGTTGGGAATGATCTTTAGATCGTCAAATATTGCTTTTTTGTCCTGAAAGATGAAGCAATAAGTGACTACTTTGGCAGGATCTTTTTCGATATCTGTTCCAATTAAAAAAGGGACATGTTTGTGAATCCAATATCTTGATACGTCAGTGAGAGAAATTTTACCATATTTTGTATTAATTGGGGTTTCTGCAAATGTTTTTAGATAATCATAGACAATTGTTTTTCGATTTTTATAAAGGTTCAGGACTGCACTGGTGGCTTTAATCGCAAGTACCTGATTTCTCTCATTGGCTATCCCTTTGACTATTTTAGGGAGATACTCTTTTCTTATTTTTTCTCCTACCAGAGTGTTGTAATCCAGGTAAATTTCATGTAGTTTTCCCCCTAGATAGGTGCCGTAAGTATTATAGACATGAAGGATATGAGCACCAATTACAGGTCCCCATTGATCATAGGCCGCTTTAATTTCCGTTCCTACCACTGAGCCATATTGTTTATGCACAGTCAAGAGAGTGAGTCCAACAGAATCTCCATAGCGATCATAGGTCCTTTTGATGGAATCACCCACCTCCCCCCCCCATCTTCTGTAACCTTCCAATATATCACTGCGAGCTTGTACTGAGTAATTATTGAGGGTACTGTACAGCCTGTCACCCACAGATTTATTATACTTCCGGTATATTTCGGAGAGTTTAGCCCCTGCGGATTCTCCCCACCGTTGATAAACTTCAGAACATTTATTTACAATGTCTGGTTTACACTGTTTGTATGCTTGATACAATTCACTTGCCGCAGGTGAGGAATATTTTCCCCATGCAGCAGATACATTTTCCTTGGCCTGTTGAAGTTCTTGAGCAGCGTGGTCCTTTTGGCGGAGTACTCTTTCCCTGGTCTGCTGCCATTCATTTTCCCAGCGATGTTGGGTTTGTTTCATTGATTTTTGAAAAACCTGATTGGTTTGGGAAAAAGAATTATTCATTTTTGAGGCATTTTGTTTTTGCCAAGAATCAACATTCCGCCTTAATTGCCTGCCGCTGTCTTCAATTGCTCTATTTGCCTGCTGGGAAAAACTTTTGAATTGTTGACGACTATTCTCCATCAGACTTTTGGTCTGCTGACTGAATTGGTTCAACCAGTTCGATTTTTTCTTTTCTTGGCAGAACGCCTCTCCAGTTAGCACGATCAAATAAAAGAATACTCCGACCAGACAAAAAGCCAGAACAGATGCATTGATGATTTTTTTAATGGATATTCTTTGATTCATTGAAATCCCTCCTTTTATTTAGATTTAATTGATGTCTAGAAATTTAATCCCGATAATATTTTTTGCTTTTGTTAGGTAAGAAAGAAACGGTAGATCGACGACTATCTTTTGATAAGAGCTGGTATGACGTAAAAATTTTTCAACCTTGAGTGTTGGGATAATCATAACCACATGGGAAGCAAAAATCCAATGATGGTTTCCAAAAAATACGATAATCATCGGATGGATGACATGCTGCAGAATTTTTTTCACAGCACTCAACGGTATATAATAAGTGTGATATCTCATATCTTTAATTGGTATATCCATTTTTTCAAGGGGATGAAGAGTATTCCTCCTTATTGTTTTTGTTAGATTTTTTACGTCTTCTCCACCAATATTAGTAGTGATATCTTCCACTAGCCATGAATTGGAAGGTATCCAATCTTGGATGAAAAAGTGATTTCTGGTCTGATTAGAGACTTGGCCTCCTTTGTAGCGAATTTTATACAATATATCAATGTAATTACTTCTATGATTCCATATAGTTAGTCCAAGACTTTTTTCAATGATAGTGACACAATCAAGGTGTTCAAAATCGACACGTGGGTTTTTATCGAACATTTCTGATAGACCATTTCCATTAGGGATTTCCATGATAATTCCAACAGGACCAGCCACAACACCGGTTACTTGATCAAAGAAAAAGCAGGTATGTAGATTATTATTGATAGATGTCGGAACAAATTCCCAGGATTCAAAAGAACTCTTGGTCTTTAAAATAATTCCAAACATTCCAACAATCCATCCTA